>RFXV01000004.1 GCA_009921445.1 Flavobacteriia bacterium | reverse complement strand
GCTCTGAGGATGCGTGCAAACACAGAGTGGAAAGTGCCCATCCAAAGGTTGCGGGCCTCGGCCTGACCCACGAGCTGGCCGATGCGTTCTTTCATTTCCCTCGCCGCCTTGTTGGTAAAGGTGAGTGAGAGGATCTGGAACGGATCCACTCCCGCGCGAAGCAAATGAGCGATGCGGTAGGTCAGCACCCGTGTTTTGCCCGAACCCGCGCCAGCGATCACCATCACAGGGCCGTCCATAGCCTCCACGGCTTCGAATTGGGGTTCGTTCAGTGCTTTTGAGAAGTCCATATAACTGCAGACGAAAATAGGAGCGCACATGTTCGGGCCGTCAGTTGGTCCCGAATTTTTTTGGACAATTGTCCCGGCCTGCTTCCTTATCGGCATTGATTTCTTCCCGAAGTACGGATCCGGTCTTTAGAGTCGCTTTAGATTTGTCTTTCCTCCCATGGCCGAACAAGTTTTCCGCCATTCGGGTTGATTGAGCACATTATCATTCTATGTCGGAACAGATCAAAGGATTTTCCAAGCTGAGCAAAGAGGCCAAGATCGAGTGGCTGGCGCACAAGCATTTTGAAGACCCAGAGGCGGCCATTGGTCTTTTGAAAACCTATTGGCATTCGGAGGCGAAACGTCAAAAGCTGCACGACGAATTCATTGAGAATACGGTCACCAATTACTACCTGCCCTTTGGGGTCGCGCCGAATTTCAAGATCAATGGAAAGGTGTTCACCTTGCCGATGGCCATTGAGGAGAGTTCTGTGGTCGCGGCGGCTTCCAAGGCTGCGAGCTTCTGGTTCGATAGGGGCGGCTTTAAGGCGGAAGTGATCAGCACCCGAAAAGTGGGCCATGTCCATTTCATCTATCAGGGTGCATTCCCTCAACTGGAGCAGGTATTCGAAAAGAACAAGGAGCGCTTTTACACGGATGCATCGGGCATTACGGCCAATATGCGGGCAAGAGGCGGCGGCATTCAGGAGATCGAACTCATTGACAAGACGGCTGCAGAGCCGGGGTACTATCAGCTAGAAGCGCACTTCGAGACCTGTGACTCCATGGGTGCGAACTTCATCAACTCCTGTCTCGAACGGTTTGCAGAGACCCTGAAGGAGATCGTCCGCACTTCAGAAGAGATCGATCCGGCCTTTCGCGAAGTGGAAGTGATCATGCGGATCCTTTCAAATTATACCCCCGAGTGTCTCGTCCGCGCCGAAGTGGAATGCTCGGTGGAGGAACTCGTCGAGGGCAGTGGTATGGCGCCTGAAGATTTTGCCGCTCGCTTTCAAAGGGCCGTTCGGATCGCGGAGATCGAACCTTATCGGGCAACCACCCACAACAAGGGCATTTTCAATGGAGTGGATGCAGTCGTGATCGCCACTGGAAATGATTTCCGTGCCGTAGAAGCGGCAGGGCACACCTATGCGAGCCGCAGCGGTCGCTATTCCAGTTTGACCCACTGCAGCGTGGAGGATGGCCGCTTTCGTTTCTGGATCGAACTGCCTCTTGCGCTCGGAACCGTTGGCGGACTCACAGCACTTCATCCCATGGTCAAGCTGGCTCATGAAATGTTGGGCCATCCCACGGCCGAGGATCTGATGAAGATCGTGGCTGTTTCAGGACTCGCGCAGAATTTTGGGGCCCTGAGGGCTTTGGTGACCACCGGAATACAGAAAGGCCACATGAAGATGCATTTGTTCAATATCCTCAATCAGCTGGAGGCGACGGAAGAAGAGCGAAAGGAGATCGTTGCCTTTTTCGCAGACAAGGTCGTGGTGCACAACGAGGTGGTGCGTAAATTCTGTGCACTTCGTGGGCTGCCCTACGCTCCTGAGTCGACCAAACGCAATTCCTGATGTTTCGTCCCGGCCCGTATTTCAGCCCGGGTAAATTGCTCCTTTCCGGAGAATATCTTGTGCTTCGCGGTGCGAGATGTCTTTCACTGCCTACAAGATTCGGCCAGCATCTTCAGGTGGAGCCAGCCGATGAGCCGCTTATCGCCTGGTGTGTGCAAGATCGGGAAGACCGGATCGTATATGAATCAAGCTGGACATTGGACGGCCGGTTGATCGGGTCCAGCGGTGCTGCCTGGGACGAGCAGGTGGGACGAACGCTGAAGGCCATTTTGAAGCAAGGCAAACAGGAACGAGGGGTCAGGCTCCGTTTCCAATTGGACCATCCCTCTGAATGGGGACTCGGGAGCAGCGCTACACTCGTGGCCAATATCGCTCGGGCCACCCAACTGGACGCACTTGAACTGTTCTTTGCCACCCAAAAGGGCAGTGGATACGATGTGGCCACTTCCTTTCAGGCCGTGCCATTGATCTATTGGCTAGAAAATGGGGTAGGGCGATGGGAAAAGGTCGATTTCGATCCTCCGTTCAAGGCACATTTGTTTTTCGTCTACCTCGGACAAAAACAAGACAGCGCATCTGAAGTGACGCGATTTTCAGCTTTGGACATCCCATCTTCGGACGTGTCTGCGGTCAGCGACTGGACGGACATCATGCATGGATCCCAGCGTTTGGAACATTTTTCCGAAGCCTGCCGCTCCCACGAAGCCCTGCTTTCCAGGCTGATCCAGCGGCCTACGGTGCAAGACAGGCTTTTCCCGGATTTTCCAGGTGTGGTCAAATCCCTCGGGGCCTGGGGCGGAGATTTTGTAATGGCCGCAGCGGATGAACCATCTGCAGCAGAAACCTATTTCAACAAAAAGGGCTACCCGGTCTGCCTCAGTTTTTCAGACGTTTTTTGGACAAAGCAGGAGCGGGACGGAGAAGAGAGAGCACGTACCTTAGAGAGATGAGCCTCGGCCGCATCCTATTCACTCTTTGCGCATTCGTCTGTGCCAGTGCTTTCCTGCGCGCGGCCCACCTGGTCGGAGGAGAGATGAGCTATGAATGTTTGGGCAACGGCCTGTATTCCGTTCAGGTCGTCATTTATAGAGACTGCAACAGTACCGGAGCGGCATTCGACGATTCCATTGCCGTTTCCGCCTATCGAAACTTGCCGCAGAGCGGTTATCCCATCTACGCAGACCTGTTTCTCAAGCATGGAGCCGTGACCCAGCTGCCCAGCACGCTGAACAATCCCTGTTTGCAGAGCCCACCTAACTTATGTACCGAGTTCACGGTCTATTCCGGCACCATGAGCCTGCCCCCAGCCAATGGCGGTTATTTGCTTGCGCACCAAAGATGCTGCCGCAACAACACGGTCAATAATGTGCCGAATTCAGGTGTCTGGGGTAATACCTTCACTACCACGATCCCCTCCAACGATGCCTGCAACAGCAGCCCCCACTTCACCGATCATCCTCCGGTGGTGATGTGTCAGAACGATCAATTGAATTTCGATCATTCGGCTGTCGATCAGGATGGTGACAGTCTGTATTACCGGCTCTGCAACGCTTTCCACGGGGGCAACCAGCAGGCGCCCACTCCATATCCGCTGGTGCCGCCTCCCTACACGACCATTCCGTATACGGCCGGCCTGAATGCAGCCTATCCCATTCCCTCGTCACCGCCAATATCCATCGATCCGCAGACGGGTCTTTTGACTGGTCAGCCCACTGTCCAAGGGCAATATCTGTTCACGGTCTGCGTGGAAGAATACGATCAGGGAGCGCTCCTGAGTACGGTCCGGAGAGACTTTCAGATCAATGTGGCCAATTGCCAGGGGAATGTGGTCAGCCGCGTGACCTCTCAGATCCAGTTGTCCGATCCTGTTCTGTGCAATGGGCGGACCGTTTCCTTTGAGCACAGCAGTACAGGCGGTCAGAGTTTTCTCTGGGAATTCAACGATCCGGCCAATCCAAATGACACTTCCACCCAGAGTTCACCCACCTTCACCTTCAGCGATACAGGCGTTTATACGGTATATCTGATCGTCAATCCAAACACCCCCTGTGCCGATACGAGCTTTGAGCGTTTTGAATTGAGGTACCCGCTGGAACCCGAGATACAGATTTCCGGTCAGCTGTGTCTCACTGATCAGAACATCCAACTGACGGCCAATGGTAATTTCAGTTCTTTGGCCAGCTACGAATGGACGGTGAATGGTCAAAATTGGACCGGTCAACAGATCGGTCTTTCCCCATTGACAGGCATCGGACCACATACGGTAAGGCTCCGGGTGGAAGACTTCAACTGTATTGCTGAGGACAGCACCGAATTCACGCTAAGGACCAAGCCGGGCATCTTTGGGGACCTTGCCCCACTGACGGGCTGTGCGCCTCTGGAAATACTGATGGACGACAGTTCGTCATCTGAACCCTGGATGCGCCATCGATGGGATTTTGGTGATGGGCAGTTTTCGGATTTCCCCACACCTTTGCATAGCTACCAGCAGGCTGGCGTATTTACGGTCACCCATTCAGTTTGGAGCGATACAGCCTGCATCGACAGTGTGTTCAATCGGTATGTTCAGCGGATCAATGTGTTGCCGGCTCCACTTGCGGGTTTGTGGGTGGATACTCAACGAGTGAGTATCTACGCTCCGCAGTTCGTGCTTCGCGATTCCAGCAGTTCTGATGCCGTTCAGTGGGGTACGAACATGGGCGATGGCACGGAATACATGGGCGAACTTTATTGGGCGCATGCGTATGCGGATACGGGAACCTACACCGTCAGCCATTGGGTGCTTGCGGCCAATGGATGTTCGGATACGGTGCTTCGTACACTTCGTGTAGATGCAGAATTCCGCGTCTTCATTCCCAATGCTTTCCGTCCGAATGACGACGGGAAAAATGAGGTCTTTAGGCCATACGGCGCCGACTGGCGAAAGATGGAGCTGACCATCACCGATCGCTGGGGTGGGGTCGTCTTCCGAACAACAGATCCATTGGCGGGCTGGAATGGCCGCAGGATGAATCAAGGGCAATTGCTGCCGGAAGGCATCTATGCATACAGGGTCCTCGTTTGGGGACGAAGAGGCCACTTTGCCGAACGCATGGGAACGGTCATGCTCCTGCGCTAACCCAATTGTGCATGCAGCGCTTTTCCGCTCAGGCTGTGGAATCTCCAACCCAGTAAAAGGGCGGACAGGCTCAGGGCCACGGCAAGTACGATCCAGATGCCGACAACGCCGCCGCCCAGATGCAGCCCGAACAGCCAGGACGCAGGCAGGCTGAATCCCCAATACACGGCAAAAGCGATCCAGGTGGGGATGCGTACATCTTCCATCCCACGGAGCAATCCCAGCGCCAGGGCTTGCAGGCCGTCTGAGAATTGAAAAAAGACAGCAACAAGCAACAACTGAGCACTCAGTCCGACCACCGCGGCATCGTCCGAATAGAATGCGGGCAGCTGCTGACGAAATACGGCAAAGATGAGCCCGGCGGTGCCCATCAAGGCCAAAACCAGAACGACAGCAGCAATTCCGGTCCTTCGGATGCCGATGGGGTCCTTTCTTCCTGCAGCATTTCCCACCCGGACAGAGGCGGCCGCACCGATCCCTGAGGCGGCCATATAGCTGATCGAGGCGAGGCTGATGGCCACCTGATGTGCAGCCAGAGGCATGGCTCCGATCGTTCCGATCAGAACGGCTGCAGCGGCAAATGCCCCGACCTCAAAGAGGTATTGAAGGCCGGTCGGGATGCCAATGGACAGAATTCGGTGAATGCGCTCCCATTCGATCCGTCTTGGCAGGAGATCGACTCGGTATGGCGCATAGTTCGGGTGTAGAAGAAGATAGAGGAACAGACCGAACAGCATAATGATGCGTGAGATCAAGGTTGCATAACCAGCACCCATGATGCCGAGCTCCGGAAAGCCCCATTTGCCAAAGATCAAAAGGTAGTTCAGCAAAACATTCAGTAGGTTGGCTCCCAAACTGATGTACATGGCCGGTCGTGTATCGGAAAGCCCTTCAGCGAATTGTTTCAGACTCAGAAAGAGCATGAAGGGGAGGATGCTGGCGATCAAAATGCCCAAATACGGCAGGGCGAGTTCGAGTACCTCCGCCTGTTGTCCGGAGTAGGCGATCAGCGGACGCAGCAGAAAGAGCAGGGCCATCAATACCAATCCCACGAACCCATTGATCAGAATTCCTTGGGAGAGCAGTCTGCCGAGTCGCTTCAGATCACTTTGTCCATGCGCATTGGCCACCAGTGGGGTCACCCCATAGGCGATGCCAATGCCGAAGACCAGGGGCAAGATGAAAATGGAGTTTGCCAGAGAGGCTGCAGCAAGCGGAATGGTGCCGGTCTGGCCGATCATGGCACTATCGGCAACTCCTACGGTCACGTGCCCCAGCTGTCCGAGGACGACGGGCCAGGCGATCTTGAGAAGCTGGAAGATCTCCTTCCTGAACAAGGGATTCACTCCTCCTCTTCCTCGTAACGGTCCAACTCGCGTTCATAGAACCGGATGGCTTCTTGCACGAGTTGTGCGGCCTCATCTGCCAATTCTTCTCCCTCATCTTCCACGTCGTCAAAAAACACCACTTCATCGGTGTCCAGATCGAGAACGAATCGGGGGAACTCCGTGTGCAATACAAATACCTTGTCAGGTACATCGGTATTGTCTCCCATCAGGAATTTAGGCAGCATCATTCAAGCTTTGTTCAAAGGTACGTGCTCCGTTTGCACGGCAGACCGATATTTTTGCAGTTATGCACCATGGCTTTTCTGTTTCCTCACCCGAAGGATATCGCGATGCGATCCGTTTGCTCATCGACCGTTGCCGCCCGGGTCCTGTGCATCTGAACGGCCCGATGGGTGCAGGCAAGACCACCTTTACCGCCATGTTCTTCAAGGAACTCGGCGTTCGGGATGCCGTGAGCAGCCCCACTTTTTCTCTGATCCAGGAATACCTTGGGAATGAAGGTCGGCGTCTGGTGCACATGGACCTCTATCGGCTCAAGGATGAGCGGGAGGCTTTTGCCATTGGACTGGAAGACTATCTTTATTCGGGCGATTGGTGTTTGATCGAATGGGCGGACCGGATTCCGTCCGGCTTGGATGAATGCAGTTGTCGCATCGACTGGTCCCTGAACGGGGAGCAGCGAGAATTAACCATGGAAATGCCATGAGCCAAACCGGGTACATCGATCCATCTCTGTACAGTCTTCTTCCGCAGGAAGAGGTCTTGGAGGTGGAACACAAAGCAGGGCAATTGTTCATCGGAATTCCCCGCGAAACCTGCATGCAGGAAAAGCGCGTGGCACTGACCCCCGAATCGGTGAACCGGCTGTGCGCTCAGGGTCATCGGGTGCATGTGGAAACCGATGCAGGTAAGGATGCCCGTTTTACGGACCGGGATTTCAGCGAGGCTGGCGCACAGATCGAGCAGGGACCGGACAAGATCTACGAAGCGGACATCATTTTGAAGGTCGAACCGCCAAGCGCGGAGGAGATCGAACGGATGAAGCCCAAGCAGACACTGATCAGTGCCCTTCAGTTGCGCATGCGCGACAAGGCTTATTTTGAGGCGCTCACTGCCAAAAAGATCACTGCCCTTTCATTTGAAGGCATTCAGGACGAGTCGGGGATCGCACCCATCGTTCGTTCTATGAGCGAGATCGCAGGAGGCACTTCCATTCTGATAGCGGCCGAACTGATGAACAATCTGAAAGGAGGCAGCGGAAGATTACTCGGTGGCGTCAGTGGCGTCCCTGCTGCTTCTGTGGCCATCCTGGGCGCTGGAACAGTGGGCACTTATGCTGCCAAAACGGCCTTGGGTCTCGGGGCTCAGGTCATGGTGTTCGACGAATCTCTCTCGCGGCTCCGCCGGCTTCAAGAGGCTGTACAACATCCACTGAATACAAGCATTATGCAGCCCAGCCATCTTCGCACGGCATTGGGTTACTGTGATGTGGCCATTGGAGCGGTTCGCAGCCAGAAGGGCCGAACGCCTTGCATGGTGAGTGAAGAAATGGTCCAGCAGATGAAAGCGGGATCCGTCATCGTCTTTGAAAGCTCGCGGCCCACAGACCACGATCGTCCGACCTTCGAGGAGCATGGGATCGTGCACTATTGTGTTCCCAATATTCCGTCTCGCGTCAGCAGAACAGCGAGTGCAGCCTTGAGCAATGTGCTGGGGCCCTTATTGGATGAGGTCGGTCAGTCTGGCGGCCTGGAAGAGCTGCTTCGCAGGCGTAAAGGTGTGCGTTCGGGATTGTATCTCTATAATGGTGTCCTGACCTCCAAAGTGCTGGGCGAATATTACGGCCTCTCCTATTCAGAGGCGGACCTCTTCTTTGGTTCCTGATATGGGTTTACTCCGCCGATTCGTTTGGTATTTATTGGGTGTGGGCCTGGGTATCCTCATGGTCTTTTTTTTGTTTGGAGACCGGGACATCCAGTGCGCTTATTTTCCCAATGACCGCGTCCTGTATGATTTCAGGAAAAAGGAGATCCTCATTGACCAGGAGCAAAAGAGGCAGATGGAAGAACGCGCCATCGATTCGCTTTCCATCGACCAAATGCTTTGGCACGGCACGGTGGACTTTGAGCGGAGCCAGGTGGATCTGGACAGTTGCAAGGAATACTGGATCAGCCATGAAGGCTGGACAGCCCGCTGGCGCAACTGCGCCCACAGCCTTCAGCTGCTGGAGATCGAATAGATCCTTAGCCCTTTCGCCGGCGCAATTCTTCAGAGATCAGCTGCAGTTCTCTGCCCGACTGACCGCCCACTGAAGTGTTTTCCTCTGCCCGTCGGATCAGATAGGGCATCACCTCCTGAATGGGGCCAAAAGGCAGGTATTTCACCACTCTGAATCCGGCAGCGGCCAGATTGAAACTGATGTGGTCGCTCATTCCGTACAGCTGGGAGAAATAGACCCGATCGGTGTCCTTTTGTCCATTGCTTGTCAGCAGATCGGCCAGTAACTGGGCACTCTGCTCATTATGCGATCCTGCAACCAGCGCATACCGATCCAAGCGATCTGCAATGAATGCACAGGCCGCGTTGTAGTCACGGTCCGTGGCGGCTTTGTCCGGCTGGATAGGCGAAGGGACCCCCCTTTCCTGGGCACGTTGCCGTTCTTTTTCCATATAGGCTCCGCGAACGATCTTCAGACCGATATAAAAGCCATCGCGCTCGCTGATGCTGTCGATTTCTTTGAGGTATTCCAGCCGGTCGTGCCGGTACATTTGGAGGGTATTGAAGACGATGGGCCGCTCCTGATTGAAGGTGCGCATCATCTCCAGGCACAGGTCGTCCATGGCCTTTTGCATCCAGCTTTCCTCTGCGTCGAACATCAAAGGGATGTTGGCTCGTTGTGCAGCCGCACACAAACTGCGGATGCGTTCCTTGGCCCGCGCCCACTGCTTTTCCTGTTCGGCATTTAGTGTTTTTCCTGCAGAAACAGCCGTCCAGATCGCACTCGGGCCGAGTCCTGTAGGCTTGAAAACAGCCAGAGGAACTCCGGGATGTTCCTGCGCATATTCGATGGTGCTCAAAATGATCGAATGTGTGCGGTCCAGATCTTCCTCACCATATTTCCCTTCCGCACTGTAATCGAGGATGGACTGAACCCCTCGGTCGTGCATGCGCTCAATGACCGCCGTGCACGATCGAATGCTTTCCCCTCCGCAGAATTGCCGAAATACGGTTCTTCGGATGAGCCCGTTGATGGGCAGTCCCACACGAAGGGCCCAAAGAGCCCATTTGGATCCAAAGCGGACCAGACGAGGATTCGAGATGGACGAAAACAGAAAGCGGGCGCTTCTCAACTCCTCGTCACTGCGGAGTTTGAAGGCCAGTTCGGTGTTCTGAAAGTTCAGCATGGAGCGCAGGGGTAGAGGGCATACAAAGATAGAACGCGAGCTACCTTTGTGCGACAAAATCAAGCACTTGTCCGATTCATCTCCAAGCATTTTTGCAGGCCCTGAAGCCTTGTCTTACTTTGATGGCTGGCTCGGTGAAGCAGGATCTGCTTACAGCGCCATCTATTTTCTGGTCGACGCCAATACGGCAGAGCATTGCCTCGTGCGATTGGCCGCCTCTTTGGAGCAGTTGCCTGAATTTGAGATGCTGGAGATCCCGGCGGGCGAAGAGCAAAAATCGTGGGAGGTCGCTGGTCAATTGCTTGCCGCGCTGGCAGAACTTGGAGCGGACCGCCGCGCATTGCTCATTGCGCTGGGTGGAGGTGTGGTCACGGACCTCGGAGGATTTGTTGCCTCGATCTACAAGCGCGGTATCGATCATGTGCTGGTGCCGACATCGCTGCTGGGCATGACCGATGCGGCCATTGGCGGTAAGAATGGCGTGGACCTCGATGGAGTGAAAAATCTGGCCGGAGTATTTCGCCATCCTAGGGCATTGGTCGTGTGGCCCGATTTCTTGGATACGCTGCCAGAAGAATTCATTCTGGATGGCAGAGCCGAAAGCATCAAGCACGGACTGATCGCAGACGCGGCTTTTTTGGGAGAGCTCAAACGAGGGGAGGAAGCATGGACAGCTGCCCAGGTCGAACGGTCGATGGCCATCAAGACTGAGATATGTGCGGAGGATATGCTGGAGCGGGGAAAGCGGAAGCTTTTGAATTTTGGCCACACGGTGGGCCATGCCCTCGAGTCCCATATGCTGCAAAATGAAACGCCCTGGAGCCACGGACGTTGTGTGGCGGCAGGGATGTGCGTAGAGATCGAATTGTCCGTGGAACTGCTGGGTTTCCCTGTCTCGAAGCGGGATGAGGTGAACGGCTACCTTATCGATCGCTTTGCACTGAGCGAATTGAAGGAAAAGACTTTTTCGCAGTGGCGTTCGTGGCTTAGTTACGATAAGAAGAATGCAGAAGGTCAGTGGCGATTCGTGCTGCTGAAGGATGTGGGAGAAGCCAAATACGATCAGCCCGTCACACCCGAACAATTGGATCGGGCCTGGACAAAGGCCTTCCAATGATCGAGGTTTCCTTTCATCCAGAAGAAGGAGAAGCCACTTATTCCCTCCAATTGCCCATTTCCAAGAGCATCAGCAACCGCGTGCTCATTCTTCAGGCTTTGTATCCGCAGCATTTACAGATCGATCGGCATTCGGAAAGCACGGATACGGAGATCCTCAAAAAGGCTTTGCAGAAAACGGATGGAACGGTCGATTTTGGGATGGCGGGAACCTCGGTGCGCTTCTATCTCGCTTATGCCACCATCAAAGGGATCCCCATCCGGATTGATGCATCGGGTCGAGGACGGGAGCGTCCCGTTCAGGCACTTTTTCAGGCATTGAGAATGCTCGGGGGGTCATGGCACTTTGAAGGGGAAGAGGATCACTTTCCCTGCCGGGTGAAAAATGGCTCCTTGGCAGGCGGAGATACGCTCATCGACACCTCCTTATCGAGCCAATTCGCAACTGCGCTCATGCTCTCCGCACCGCTCTGTCCCCATGGGATCCGCGCCGAATTCAAAGGCAAACGATCATCAAAACCCTACCTTGAGCTCACCCGAAAACTGATGGAAGAGCTTGGGCTGTCGCTTGAACTTGCGGAGGATGGATTCTCTGTGCCGCATCAGCTGTCGCTACCCGTGAACCGTTCTGTTTCAGTGGAGCGTGACTGGAGCAGCGTGGCATTTGTCGCTCAGCACCTGGTGACCTCTGGTCGTGGGGCCATACGATTGGAAGGATTGCAAGCAGACAGTCCTCAAGGCGACCGCCAGGTGCTCGACTACTTCGGTCAATTGGGTTTGGTGGGTCGTATTGAGGGGCAGGCCCATTTGCTTCGCTCGGTCGAGAAGAGGTCGCATCCGGGGCCATTGCGCCTGGACTTCAGTGACTGCCCGGACCTGAGTATGAGTTGGGCCACAGCTGCAGCTGCTATGGGAATAGAAGCCGAATTGTCTGGTCTGCATACGCTACCTGGAAAAGAATCGGATCGTCTCGCCGCATTGGGCGAAGGCCTTGGTCAACTCGCGAATGTGGTGGTGTTGCCAGCGGAAGGTGTATTGAAGATCGGTAAGCAAAAAAAGAATGATGATCCTGTGATATGGGACAGCCACAACGACCATCGCCTGGCCATGTGTGGTGCATTGATCGCCGGATGCGGACGCACAGTACATCTGAGCGAATTGGATTCGGTCACCAAATCCTTTCCGGATTTCATTGCGCAGTTCGAGCGGGTCGGATACCGCTTCAAAAGCTGTGGATGAGTTGCATTCGAATCTCGGTTTCATCCAGAATGCCTTTGATCTTCCGGTAGGTGTAGCGAGCTTCCAATAGCCAGCCCTTCTTTTTATAGCCCATTAGGATGTGAAATTCAGCGCCCTGACCGTAGTAGGCGGGTATACTGAATCCATAGCGCACATCGGTTCGGTAGGCGTAGATGCGGTGTGCATGATCGGATATGGAAAATCCGGTCAGGCGGGCTGCTGCCTTCAGCTTCTCGGTTCGAAAAATGAATTCCTGGAAAAACAATCCTCCCTTGGGAAGCAGCGATCGGTCGGAATGGACGACAGCAATGCGGCTTCTCAGCTGCGCCCGCTCATTGAGTGTTTGGTCGCGTTGAATGAAATGGGTGCTGATGCTGGATGGGCGTGAATTCTCAGTGGAAGTTTCAATCGTTCCCTTGACCCTCTGCCGTATGCCGAATGAGATGTTCAGATCAGGCCGTATCGTCAGATATCCGCGTATCCCCATTTCCTGTGGTGCTCGGGAAATTGTGGGATCGAGCGACTGTCTGAGCAGGATGAATCCATCCATCTGCAGCCGATCTGAACAATCGCCCTTCATCCGCAACTCCTGTTCAAAGAGGCCATGGTCCGTGGTACGCTCGTATAGCCTGGAGGTGCTGCTTGGATATTGGTTAGAGATCTTGCGGACGTGCAGGCCAAAGCGCATGCGGGGCAGCAGTGGAAGATGGCTTCCAAGGATCCAAGCCCTGCCGCCTGTGGATTTGAAGCCCACTTCGGCATAAAACCTATTCTTTTTCCATTGAAGCAGGTATTCAGCGGCTAAAACCTGTTCCGTTTGTCGGCGCGGCTTGGTCCGACTGCTCAGAAACTGCGAACGGCAGATCAGGCCCAGGCGCTGGTGTTTTCTGGACCAGCGCAGGTATCCGCCGATCAGATCCAGTCGCAAGGAGGATCGGCGCATTCGTTCATTTAGGGTTCGGTTGTACCCGCTGATGTAGAGCCTTGGATTTGAAGCTTCTTCGAAAGAACCGTTCAGATGGCGACGAGAGCCAACGAGCTCGAGTCGCCAATCCTTCCAGCGCCACCTGCCGGCCAATCCTTTGAGGTGGAGCATTTCCATGGCTCCCGAGTAAGGAGCCACACCTCGGCCGTTCCACATGGGATCCGAGGCCGACCGAAAGTCCATTTGGCTTCCGCTCCAGAGACTCAGTCCCTGTGCCCATTGAACGTGGAAACTCCCGAGGATCAGCCGTTGGAGCGGGCCATTTTTGGGTGTCCAAGCGATGAATCCAGACCAGTGGTCGAAAAGTTGATCATCAAAGGGTTCCCCCGCATCTTTTTCCATGCACAGCGCCAAAGCCAATTCACGTCCTTGTTGCAGGCGCATCTGTACCAGCAGATGGTTCGGATCTCCGAGGTAGGCGCTCCCAGGATGGCTAGACGGCGAAAGCGCATAATGCTGATCGGATGACCTCCACTTTCTCGTCCATCTCCAAAGTGTCCGGCCGCGGATGTTGTTCCTCCTTCTCTTTCCCAATGCGCTGATCGATCCAATGACCTTTGGGTCGATGGCCATTAGGCGATGCATTTCGTTTTTGGTCAGGAAGTCGTAGGCCTTCCATTCCAATGGACTCCTGGGGAAGGGATGCCGCAGCAGAAGCCTGCGGATCCGCGAAGCCACGAACAGATCCGTCCCGGTGTGTCGGGCGATGGTTTCCAATTGCTGGGCCTTCCAGCTTTCTATGGACGAATAAGTGGCAGTCAATGATAAGGTGTCCCATGATGCCCATTGGTCCTCCAAAGGCAGCATTTCGCTCGCAGGCCGATCGCTGAGTGGCTGCGCCCATAAAGTGTCGGATTGTGCATAAATGGGCCCAGCTGCCGCGCAAAAAAAGGTGGCAATTCCAAAGACAGCCGGATGGAATTCAACGGCCATAGACGAACTCAACGGCTCCAGCTGCGGGCCGCACAGGCGACCACATGGCGAAGATGCCAATGGATAAATCTTTTTCTTTCCATCGAAGCCCCCAGCCCAGCCGAAGCGGCATGCCGCCCAAACCGAAGAGCCCTGTGAATCCGCTTCGGAAGTTGTGCAGCAGGCCGAAATGCCACTGGGTCCGATCGGACGGTGCTGCCCCCCATTCGGTCAGCACCTGAGTGGAACTGCCAGCATTCCAATCCAGCCCGATCCGGAAGGATGAAACCCCTTCATTCCGCCAGCCCTGATGATGGTCATGTCGCCATTTGATGCCCGCCGAGAGCAGTGAAGAAAATGTGTGGTGCGCCGAAAAGGAAGTGGAATAGCTGGGCTCGAATTGGATCGTTTCGCTGGGAATGTTCAGGCTGTTTCGTTCGAAACAGATTCCGAGCCGGATCGTACTCAGGATCTTACGTCCATAGCCAAGGTGAAAGACCAGACCTTCCACACCCGGCTGTGCCTTTTTCTGCAGGCCAAATCCGATTCCCTGGTCGTTCCATTGGAAATGAGTGGCCACACCATGCGCATGGATCCCCTGGCCATTTTGAGCCATGGAGGAATACAGCGAAAGCATGAAGTTTTCTATTGGCTTCCGTCCAAGGACGGCGGGATGGTGATAAGACCGCCAGGGGTTTTCCTTGAAAAGCCGACAGCCGCCCAGCGCGAGGTTTTGCGCACCAAGACCGAGGATCTCTGTAGGCTGAGCTGAGAGCGAAGCAAAAAGGAATAAGGGAAAGAGGGCAAATACCGCTACCTTCATCTGTGCATTTTTTCTGCGCAATTCTACTTGTACCACTTGGCCCACATCAGACACATTCTGTATCTCGGTTTTGCCCTGCTATACCTATGTGGGTGGGATCTGCAGGCAAGGGCAACGGAGCCCGATGAGAACTGGCTTCTCGAGCTGATCAGCTGGAATGGAAAGATGCCCGAAGTGGAGGTGTCCAAACTGGCCATTGGTCCGTCGGGTCGGATTTGGATCGCGACAGAGGGCCAGGGCGTATTCAGTTGGAACGGGAGTCAATTGGAAGCTGTCACCGGTTTTGAATCTCGATTCATCAGCGATCTGGCCTTTTATCAGGGACAGCTCTATCTCTCCACAGACCAAGGGGTCTATGCCCTTTCTTCCTGGCCATTCCGATCAGAACGGATCGATCTGCTTCCTGATTTTCCTGCATTGATGGCTCCTTCAGATTCATCCCTTTTTTTTCTGTCGGCCAGCGGCCAATTGCTGGACCTTCAGGGCCACGAGCATTCAGCCGTATTCCCAACAAATGAGACCGTACTGGATCTTTTCCATGCAGCAGGTCGGGGACTTATTGCCGAGACGGAAGAAGACCAGTGGAACTTTCGCAGCGGTCGATGGCAAAAACTAGAGGGCGAGAAGACCGTGGAGAGCAGGCGTTCGAAGGTCAATCAACAGGCAGATGTGCTGCGTTCATTCGGCATAAGACCGGATCCCAAGAGCACAGAGTTTGCACCGGATCAGATCTGGTCGGTCAGCAGCAGTGGTCTTTGGCATGCCTATCGGGAGGAGGCTATGGAGCGCAAGTGGCCATTCTCTGTTTCTTTCCCGGACGATCGTGTGGCACTACCTGATCTAGCAGGGGTGGTCCTTGACCGAACGGCGGCATCTGACGGCTCGTGGTGGATAGGTACAGAGAGCGGGCTCTACCATGTGGGGATCCGTGGCGTGGAGCGATCGGACTTGCCCGTTCGCGATCCCTTTGTCTTTTGCGTGCGTCCCTTTAAGAAGCTGTGGGTAGGAACAGGTGAGGCATTGCTGAGCCGAGACGAAGGGATGGACTGGAAGCGTTGGGAACTGCCTGCGGTTGTCGATCTGCAGCCAGGGCCAGAAGGCATTTGGTGCATTGATCTGTCTGGATCCCTTTTTCAGATCCGTTTGGACGGAGCCATACAGCGGGTTCAAGTGAGTGCTGCGCTTGTAGGTCTGCTAAAAGTGGACGGCCGGGTACACGCTGTTTCTCAGCAGGGCGAACTCATTGATCTGAGCAATGCTTCCTCGGTGCAGTCATTGGTTCCAAAGTCGGTCGGAAACGTTCAAAAGATGGATGTATTTGGGAGTCGAATGGCCTTGGTGACCAACTCTGCCATCTTGTTCTTTGATATCAGGGACAGCTTGTCCCCCTTGGGAAGCCTCAGCAGGAACATTCATTACGTGCAGCGAACAGAAGTGCCCGAGCCGCTCTGGCTGGACGATCGGCGCTTTGCTCTTGCATCCTGGACGGGCTGGGCTTCCTGGGATATCGGGCATCTGCCGCAACCGCCCAAACCCATCATTCAGGAAGTACAGTTGACCCAAAGCATGCAGCAAGCTGTGGAGGTGTCTGAAGTGAATGATGGGAACGCACGCTATCTGCTCCCCTACGACAAGAGTTTCATCCGATTGAAACTTGGTGTGCCGCCAACAGCAGATTCTCGCTTGTGGTCCTTCGGCTATCGATTGTTCAGCGGCGACAGATTGGTTTCAAGAGAAGAAGTAGTGGGGGCAGAGGTGCTCATTCCATCTCTTGGCCCGGGAGACCACACATTGCTTTTGTACACGATGGATGGCCGAACGGGGCGCGAATCACAGACCATCCGTATTCGCCTCAGAGTGCTCCCCCCGGTTTGGCAGAGATGGTGGTTCTATCTGTTGCTTGCCTTCCTTGTGGGGTCGTTCGTTTGGATATGGGCACGCAGGAGGGTGCGGCGGATTCGTGAAGAGAACAGGATCCGCGAAGAGATGGGGAGACTCGAGGCGACCGCTTTGCGCATGCAGATGAATCCTCATTTCATTTTCAATGCCCTGGAAAGCATTTCCAATTTCATTTTGGGAAACAAAAAGAAAGAGGCCATCCACTACCTCGCCAGCTTTGCCAAGTTGATAAGAAATACCCTGGAAAGCGCCCACGAGCCCACCATCCTTTTGGATCAGGAGATCGGTGTGCTGCGCAATTATCTCGAGCTCGAACGGATGCGCTACGGCGGTCGACTCGAGTTTGCGATCGACTGCTCGGAAGAATTGTTGGAGCGGTATCGGATCCCGCCCATGCTGCTGCAGCCCTATGTGGAGAATGCCGTGAAACACGGCCTCAAAGCGAGAAAGGGAGCCGGACGGATCGATGTGCATTTCCGCCTGGAAGAAGTTTCGCTGGCAGTTGAGATCAGAGATGATGGAATTGGACGTCAGGCGAGTGCACAACTTCTTGAGCGTTCATTTGGCGCTCCGGATAAGAAAAGCATGAGCATGAGCATCATCCAGCAGCGCATCCGTCTATTGCGGGAGAAGGGCGGTCAGGACATTCGTGTGGAGGTGCGCGATCTCGTGGATGAAAAGGGAGATGCTAAGGGAACAAGCGTTCATCTCCGCCTTCCACTCATTGAGGACGAATGGGCCGAATGAGTTGAATCGGATGGGGCCTCCGCAGACTCATTCCCTTTAATGCGTAGCGGGCATTGGTTAAATTTGAGAAAAACCGATCCTATGATCCAGGCCATCATTGTGGACGACGAGGAATCTTCGAGAAAGGCCCTTGTCAGCAAACTTGAACTCTTCACCCCGGAAGTAGAAGTCAAAGGAGAATCCGGATCGGTGGACGAGGCGCTTGGTCAGATCGCCGAACAGAATCCTGATGTGGTCTTCCTGGACATCAACCTCTCCGGCGAGAACGGCTTCGAACTCCTGGAAAAGCTGGAACAGGACGAACTGCTTCAGGAGAACAGACCCGCCATCATCTTCATCACGGCACACGACGAATTTGCCCTCCGCGCCATCAAGTTCAGTGCATTGGATTATCTCCTCAAGCCCATCGATCCAGAGGAACTCGTTCGCGCCATCCGCAAGCTCGAGGAGCAGAAGAATACAGGGGGCATGCCAATGGGTGTGCTCATCGAGAATCTTCGGGGCGGCAGTGGAATGCCCCGCAGGATCGTCGTTCCCACCTACGACGGCATGCATATTCTGAAGGTTTCGGACATCATCCGCTGCGAGTCGAGCAGCAACTACACCAATTTCCTGCTCAAAGATGCCAAACCAATCCTGGCTTCTAAGACGCTGAAGGAATACGACATCATGCTCAGCCCGCACAATTTTGAGCGCATCCACAAATCGCATCTTATCAATATGGCCTACGTCAAACGTTATGTGCCCTCTGATGGAGGCTATATGATCATGGAAGATGAGTCACGCATTCCCGTGGCAAATCGTAAAAAAGAACAGCTGCTCAAGCTGATACGGAACATGTAGCTATCCTCCTTTCTCGCATTCCAAAGATTTTTTAAAATTGGACTGCGAATGATTGCGATGGTTAATCGTTGGATTTCGATCGAAGACCCCGTTGCATTACGGGGTCTTTTTTTTGTCCAGCTCGCAGAGTACGCCCAATCGCCACAGGTCAAAGAGTATGAGGCTGGGACGCGCACTTTTAAGGTTGCGTTCCCAGGCACCACGCAGCATGCCAAAAAGCAGTTTGTACAGGGGTGCGAGTCCGAGTTTTTGTATGCGCCGATATCGCTCATAAAGGCGCGTTCCCTTTTTGAGTGTTCCCTCCTGGATGAGTTGAAGAAGCGTATGAATGCCTGTTCGGGTCTTTTCAAGAAAAACGGCATCCTCGTCCAGACCTTCGTGAAGCAGGGGATTGTCGCAGTGGGACAAATGAATCCCCTGATCGGCCAGCTCCACTCCGAACAAGGTGTCTTCATGGCCGTAGTCCATGATGGACTCCTTGAATTGGACAGATCGGAAGAGGGAGGCAGGGATCAAAAAATTAAAAGACGAAAAACCGTATTCCCTCGCAGAAGAACGGCTCATGGCAGACCGTTCCTCGCGGGCCCTGCCATAGACCCAGCGCAGCCGCCTGCCTTTCTCTGGTGCTTCCTGGCGGTAGGCAGTTCCACCCACCCAGACCGAATCAGTGGGCAGCAGATCGAAGTAGCGGTCCACATACCGTGTGTCGGGCGGGGCAGAATCTCCATCGAGAAACACCAAATACGGGAATTGCGCCTGAGATGCCAGCCAGTTTCTGCTGGCCGAACGACTCGGGCTGCTTTTTCCTGCTTCGAATCGAACGCCCTCCAATTCCTGGAACTCACGCTGCAGCATTTCATGAATGCTGGGATCCGGTCCATTGTCGTGAGCGATGATCTCAAAGGCCTCCGGCCGTTGCTTTCCCTGCAGGTGAATGCTCTGGACCAGCGCTCGGATGTCTTGCTCGTAGCAGGCGATTAAAAAGGAGATCATTATTTTCGCTCTGGTCTAATTCCGGTGAATCGTGCTCCAGTACATCAGTTTGAAAAGTAAGGTATTAATTCTGCTCAGTTCTCTTTTGCTGTTGCTTTCAACGGCCTGTGATGAGTGCGACTCTGTGGTCCAGGCTCCTCAGACCGACAGCTGGTTCCGTTTGTTCGATCAGGCGGGCAATGACCTTTGGTTCAATCCGGGGGTTGGATTCAACCCGGACAGGGCCACTGCGGTGATCACTGTGGACAGTTTGCGGATTCCGGTCGGCACCTCAGTGGTGCGCAACCTGTTCTCTCCCAGTTATGTGTCCTTTCCCTTGTTGCCGTCTGTCACAGACCAGAACAAGGCAACCCTTTTTCTGAATGGAATCGACTCTTTGGTCTTTTATTACCGAACGGTGACCGATCAGGAGAACTGCCAGGAATTCAATGAGGTCTCCTTTGTTTTGATCGGCGATACGGTCATCTGCAGTCCGTGCGGCATCCCCGTAAGTGCAGGTGGTGACGGCGAGTTCATCGATCTGATCTACTGAGCAGAAAACGGATCAGAGCGTCTTCTGCACTGTTTCCTCAAGCATTCCATTCGTGCAGCGCAAGGTCCTTCCCGGGAATTTGAGAATGAGTGCATAGTCATGTGTGGCCATGAGAATGCAGCGATCCTGTTTGCAGACTTCTTTCAGCAGAAAAATGATCTCCTCTGAGGTGGAAGGGTCCAAATTGCCTGTTGGCTCATCCGCCAAGATGACCTCCGGATCGTTCAGGAGCGCACGGGCGATGGCCACCCGCTGCTGTTCGCCACCACTGATCTGGTAGGGCATTTTGTTTTTGTTCTCGGCCATGCCCACTTTTTCAAGCACTTCAGAGATGCGCTCTTCCATTTTCTTCTTATCCTTCCACCCCGTGGCTTTCAGCACAAAGCTCAGATTGTCGGCGATGCTGCGATCGGTGAGGAGCTGGAAGTCCTGGAAGACGATGCCGAGTTTTCTACGCAGGGTGGGGATGTCGGCATCCTTGAGCCCTCCAAGTTCCTGCTTGGCAATGGATCCGCTGCCGGAGTGAAGCGGCAGGTCGCCGTAGAGGGTTTTGAGCAAGCTCGACTTGCCACTTCCTGTAGCTCCGATCAGGTAGACGAATTCTCCTTTCTCGATGGAAAAGCTGACGTCGCTGAGCACGAGGTGCTCTGCCTGGCGGATGTGCGCATCCTGCAGCCTGACAAGTGGCGTTTCACTCATGGGCTAAATGTACTGCGCAGCGCTTATTCGCTCTTGAAGACTTCGATCTCTCGCTGGGCAGTGGTCAATTCTGTGAATTTTCCGAGGTAGCGCGTGGCACGGACCACATGGTTGTCTATCCAGTGGTAATTGCCGCCCCGCGGCTTGCCCATGAGCATTCCATGGTACTTGAATCCATGCTCCTGCAGCCATGCTTCGGTGACGGCACGGTGCTCTTCTGTGCGTGAGGTGAAGAAGTAGATGATGTGGCCATCATCGTACCAGCCGTTCAGCGTTCGCAGTGCGTCGGGAAAGGGAGCGCAGGTCTTCATTCGCTCGGGTTCCTCGTTCGGTACATCTTCGGTGATCGTCCCGTCGATATCGATCAAAAAATTCTTGATGTGCTCGGGGAGCACGGGGCTGGCGTTGAGCCCCTGGTCGTCTTTTGCACCCTGCAGGTCCATAGGTATTCTGTCATTATTGGATTCATCCCAGTGAACTGATTATTTGAGCGGCCAGTTCTTCACCGATCCGTTCCTGTGCCTCCAAGGTGGCGGCACCGATATGCGGGCTCAGGCTGATCTGGGGGTGCATCAGCAATTTGACTTCAGGGTCTGGTTCATTTTCAAATACGTCCAAGGCGGCATGGGCCAATTGGCCACTGTCCAGGGCAGCAAGCAGGGCTTTTTCATCTACCACACCTCCTCTGGCTGCATTGATCAGGCAGCTGCCTTGTTTCATCAGGGCGAGTTCGCGCTCACCGATCAACGCTTCTCCGCCGCCTCCAGGTACGTGGATGGTCACAAAATCAGCGGAACTGAGCACTTCCTCCAATGAGGTGGTGGCCACGGGGATGGATACATTGGCCCCGTTGGGAAAAGACAATTCGATGGGCAACTCAAAAGAGTTGGCATCTGCAGCTACCACCTTCATTCCCAGGCCAAATGCCCTTTTTGCGACCGCTTGTCCAATGCGCCCGAATCCGATGATGCCCAATGTCTTTCCTTGCAATTCTCTTCCCTTGCTGTAGGCTTTCTTGAGCTCTTTGAACCGGCTGTCTCCCTCAAGCGGCATTTCGCGGTTGCTTGTGTAGAGAAAGCGCAGCATTCCGAACAAATGACTGAAGACCAATTCAGCCACTGAATCA
Source organism: Flavobacteriia bacterium (assembly GCA_009921445.1). GTDB lineage: Bacteria > Bacteroidota > Bacteroidia > Flavobacteriales > Schleiferiaceae > RFXV01. Next base: position 13,138 of record RFXV01000004.1, on the reverse strand, counting down.
GAGGAGGCAGCGGGTGTATTGATCACCTCCACTCCCTTGCTTTTGGCATATTCCACATCGATGTTGTCCATGCCTACGCCGCCACGACCGATCATTTTCAGATCCGGGCAGGCGTCGATCAGATCCTTTCGCGCTTTGGTGGCGCTGCGGACAAGAAGCACGCTGATGCTCTCCGTATTGATATAATCGATCAGCTGTTCCTGAGCCACTTTGGTGGTCTGCACCTCAAAACCGGCCGCTTCGAGTGGCGCTATTCCAGACGGACTGATTCCGTCGTTGGCAAGAATCTTCATGAATTATCCCTTTGTTCGTTCGAGTTCTTTCATCACATCCACCAATGTCTGCACACTTTCGGGAGGGAGCGCATTGTACATGCTGGCCCGATAGCCGCCAACGGAGCGGTGTCCATTGATCCCGCTGATGCCGGCAGCCTTCCACATTTCATCGAAGCGCTCTTTGAGCGAGTCGTCCTTCAGTAGGAAGCAGGCATTCATCGTGGACCGATCTTCGCGATCGGCTGTTCCTTCAAAAAGCGGATTCCGGTCGATCTCGCCGTACATCATCCCAGCTTTTTTGGCATTCCGTTCGGACACCCACTGGATGCCTCCGCGGTCTTTCAGCCACTGAAGCGTCAGCATGCTGACGTATACAGCAAACACTGGGGGCGTATGGAACATCGATTCTTTCTCGATGTGGGTGCGGTAGTCCAGCATGGTGGGAATGTCTCTGCCGGTGTGTCCAAGGAGCTCATCATTTACGATGACCACGGTGGCTCCGGCCGGTCCCATGTTCTTCTGAGCGCCTGCGTAAATGAGTCCGAACTTTTCTACGTCCACTTTTCGACTGAAAATGTCAGAGGACATATCGCAGACCACGGGCACAGGGCTTGAAGGAAATTCTTTGATCTGTGTGCCGAATATGGTGTTGTTGCTGGTGCAGTGGTAGTAGTCGGCGGTTTCGGGAATGGACTCATCCTTTGGGATGTAGCAGAAGTTCCGGTCGGACGAATCCGAGATGGCCGTTGCCGCTCCGAGTTTCTGCGCTTCCTTGAGCGCTTTCTTTGCCCATGTGCCTGTGACGGAGTAGGCCGCGCTTCCGCCCTTGGCTTTCATCAGGTTGTGGGGAACCATGGTGAACTCCAAGCTTGCTCCGCCCTGAAGGAAGAGCACGCTGTATCCTTTGGGTACTTCGAGCAGCTCTTTGACCAGTTCGATCGCACGGTCCATGACGCCAATGAAACTCTTGCTCCTGTGGGAGATCTCGATCAGTGAGAGGTCCAGTCCGTCGAATTCTTGAACGGCCTGACTGGCCTGTTGCAAAACCTCTTTGGGCAGTATGCATGGACCGGCAGAGAAGTTGTGGACTGTCATGGCTTCGAAATTTGGAGCGAAAGTACTCAATTCACCAACCGCATTCCGGCCTTTCAGTTCACTTTCTTCGCTCTCCAGGGGCGAGATCCGAACCTCTGTCGGGCGGCGCGGTCGAGGTGGGAATGTCCGAAGGGGCCTGAATGTCCTCTTCCAGTTTCCAATATCCTTTCTTCCAGTTCAATGCATCATAGGTGAAGTCCGGGCCATAGAAGGAATACATCCTTTTCATGGAGGCATCTTGTGGCGCCAGATGGTCCATGATGATCCGTCCATCCGACCAGCGAAGAGAGGCGGAAAGTTTGGCCGAGTATTCGAGCAGCAAGCGGTAAGGCTTGCGGGGCATTACCCGTCCCTGAAAGTCATCGATGCGGAAGATATCTGCGCCAAAGACGATCCCTCCGGCTTGCTGTGGATCCAAGGCGATCACATCGATCCACTTTCGACGGGTCCTGAGGTCGTGTTGGTCGTAGCCCAGGAGCATGTAGTGGATCTCTTTCTTGTGCCGAACCTTCTCGATATGGTAATACACGGCTCCCTGCCATTTGTCGGGACGCAGCGGTCGGTACAAAGGCGGTGCGGAATGACTGCCGGTATCTGAAAGCAGGATCACGCGGTTTGTTTCCTCGCCGGGCAGGACAACAAGGCCCTGGTGATGGAATCGTCCGCCTTTCCTGGGCAGTTGCCAGGTCCAGAGCACGAATCGATCGTCGGGTGCACGCAGCCTTGAAATGCTCTTGAAAGAGCTGAAGTCCAGATGATAGGATAATGGATGGGAAAGTGTGTCGATGAGGAAGTCCAGGAGCAGGGCATTGGCCTGCAGCCTCATAGAGTCATAGGGTGCACTGAGCACACTCTGAGCCACCGAGTCGATGTCGAGCGATCGTCCTCCCGAACCCTGGTGCTGACCAAAGGCCAACGGACCCAGCAGCAAAACGCCAATAAGTGATCGAAAAGAGGTACGCTTCATGAAGACGAAAACGAAGGCAAAAAAGCCATGGTATTCAGAGGTGCAGAAAGTCTTTTTTTCCGAGCAGCTGCTCTTCGGTCTCCACATGATCCTCGTCGGGGACACAGCAGTCCACCGGGCAAACGGCTGCACATTGGGGCTCTTCGTGGAATCCCTTGCACTCTGTGCATTTATCGGTGACGATATAGTAGACATCATAGTCCACGGGCTCCTGCGCTTCACCCGCATCGACCTTGCCTCCGCTCGGCGGCACGATGGAGCCACTCAGCGAGGTGCCGTCCGAGAACCGCCATTCCTGAGCACCCTCATAGATCGCATTGTTCGGGCACTCGGGTTCACAGGCCCCGCAATTGATGCATTCATCCGTGATCTTTATCGCCATGCTTCTTGCTTTCTTTGTCAAAAATAGAAGAACATGTCCGAGTTGAGCATCGGAAAACGTATTGAAGCCTTTTCAGAGTTGGCGGATCGACTCAGTGCCCTGCGTTTGAGCGAGGCGGAAGCCGCTGCCGATCCCGTACGCCGTATGATCGCTGACCAAGTGAACAACAATCCCTGGTTCACTGAGCAGCAGGTCGATCGCGCGCTTGAGGAATGGATCGACCTTTTGTCTTCGGAAAAACTGAGCGGATGGACACAGGATCTCGAAGAAGAATGCGGAGGAAAGACCGTTGCACTGATCCCAGCCGGCAACATTCCTTTGGTGGGCTTTCATGACGTTTTGAGTGTTTTGATCTCCGGTCACTCCCTCTTGCTTCGGCCGTCTTCTGAAGATCCGGACCTGATCCCAATGCTTCTGTTGATGCTGGAACAGATCGAGCCTGTTTTTCACGAACGGATCCGCATTGCCGATGGAAAACTGTCGGCCTTTGACGCGGTGATCGCCACGGGCAGCAACAATTCCGCCCGATACTTTGAGCACTACTTTGGAAAATATCCGCACATCATCCGCAAGAATCGGACTTCGGTGGCCGTACTGACCGGTGATGAGACCCCGGAGGAGATCGATGGTCTGGCCGATGATGTCATGGCCTACTTCGGTTTGGGTTGCCGCTCCGTGACCAAAGTCTATTTGCCCGAAGGGTTCGACATCGACCGGATCTTTGGTTCGCTCTACCGATACCGCGACTATCTGAATTGCAAGCCCTTTGCGGACAACTATGACTACCATCGCTCGCTGTGGATGATGAACCAGATCCCGTTCCTCGAAAACGGATTCATGCTGCTCCGCGAAGAGGGTTCCCTGCACTCTCCTGTGGCTGCATTGAACTACAGCTTCTATTCGGACATCGAGCAGGTCAAGGAAGAGCTCGCTGCCCAGCAGGAAGAACTTCAGATGGTCGTCGGGAATGTGCCGGAACTATTCCCCAGGCAAGCGGCGCTTGGAGCCGGTCAGCAACCGGCACTGGACGATTATGCCGACGGGGTCGACACGCTCTCTTTTCTCAGAAGTCTGTGATCAACTCAGTGCGGTCTGCTCTTGCATGAAAGTGATCATGCTTTGCAGCAGCGGCGTTCCGTCCACATTTCCCAAGGCGGGGTCAACGGCCCGCTCCGGATGGGGCATCATTCCCATCACATTCCGTCCTTCGTTGCAGACGCCGGCAATGTTCGCTACGGAACCATTCGGATTGGTCTGCTCGTTGGCTTCTCCTTCTTCGTTGGCATAGCGAAAGAGGATCTGTCCATTGTCTTCGAGCCTCTCGATGGTCTCTGCATCGGCGTAGTATCGGCCCTCGCCATGTGCAATGGGAATGGTGTAGGTCTTTTCGGCCTCCAACTCCGCGGTGATCGGACTGTTGAAGGAAGCCACGATCAGTTCGATATTCTTGCAGATGAAGCGCTGATTGTCGTTGGCCAGAAGGGCGCCGGGGAGCAAACCACTCTCGCAGAGCACCTGGAATCCATTGCAGACACCCAACACAAAACCACCTTGCTCAGCAAATCGCAGCACCTCTTCCATGACGGGCGAAAAACGGGCAATGGCTCCAGACCTGAGATAGTCTCCATAACTGAAGCCTCCTGGAAGCACCACGGCATCCACACCTTTCAGATCGCGGTCTTTGTGCCAGATGGCACTCACCTGATGACCAAGGATGCTGCCAAGCGCATCGATCATGTCCTGATCACAATTCGAACCGGGGAAGCGGACAACGCCAAAGTGCATGAATCAGATTTTGCTTCAAAATTAGTCGATGCGTGCCTAGAAAGGGAGAGCCGACAGATCCGAGTTACCCCCACATAATACACTGAGCAGTTTCCGTCCTTTCCATCTGTCTTTTTCCTTGATGATGGAAGCAAGCGAAACCGCTGCGCTGGGTTCAACCGCCTGTTTCAAATAGCGGTAGATCCACTTCATGGCTTCCAGTATCTCTTCCTCGGTCACGGTTACAATTCCTTCTGCTTCCTGCTGAATGATCGCAAAGTTGTGTACGCCCAGAGCCGTCCTCAGTCCGTCGGCCATGGTATCGGGTGCGGGCTGTTCCTGCCGTACACCGGATTCCAGTGAGCGAAAGGCATCGTCTGCATTGCGCGGTTCTGCGCCGAACACTTTCAGGTCGGGTTGAAACTGCCGTGCAGCCAGAAGAGCTCCGGCCAAAAGACCTCCTCCACCCACGGGAACGAAGGCGGCATCCAGACCGCTGATGTCTTCGATGCATTCCTGCATCATAGTGGATTGACCCGTAATGATGCGCGGGTCGTCGTAGGGCGGAACAAAGCTGAAACCGTGCGCATCCATCAATTCGCTGCACAACTGCTCACGGGCTGCCTGTCCGGGGGCACAGAAATGCAGCTGTGCGCCATAGGCGTGCATCGCTTCCACCTTCACTTTCGGCGCGTCTTCAGGAACGACCACATGCACCTTCGTGTCAAGGGCTTTTCCGGCCCATGCCAGCGCCTGTCCGTGGTTGCCGCTCGAGTGGGTGATCACGCCTTTGCTGCGTTCCTCGGCCAACATCGAGCGCAGGGTGTAGCAGGCACCCCGAACCTTGAAAGACCCGGTCTTTTGCAGATGCTCCGATTTGAAGTGCACTTCGCATCCCAAAGCCTTGTCGATCGTTTGGCTGCGCAGTATCGGGCTGCGGTGGATCTGCCCGTCGAGAAGCTCGGCTGCCTTTTTCAGATCAGGGTATTCGTCGGCCTTCATCGCTCTTCCTTTTCTCTGGACTCATCTTCGGATTCCTCGTGCAGTTCAAGATGTACAAAATCCACTGTCGGATCGAGGATCTCTTCGATCAGGTCAATGAGCTGTTTTCTAAAAGCAATGAGCCGGTCTGCATCGATCGAATAGGTCTTCTCTTTATTTTCTCCAAAACTCAGATTCTTGGGTCCCTTGGACCATTCCTTGGTCAGGTAGATGCAGGCATTGAACTCTTCGTCAGGGAATCGGCCTTGGGCCATGAGGGCATAGATCATCAGCTGGAAGGCGGCTGCATGCTCCCCATCGGTCAGTTGCTCGGCGTCTGTAATGCCCAGCGAACTGATGTTTCCCGTTTTGTAGTCGATCACCCGGACAACCCCATCCACCCGGTCGATCCGATCCACCTTCCCCTTGATGGTCAGCCTTTCATTCAGGGAAGCGGAGAGTGATTCTTCAAGTGCGAGCAGCTCGATCGTATGCCCTTTCCTGAGCAGGGTAATGTCCAGGTGGACACTCTTTTCGACAAGTACCGGCAACAGATCGAAGGCCAGTCGTTCCGTTCCGCTCAAACGCTCTGCGCTCACCTCATATTTTTCACAGGCTTCTTCCAGGCAGGCAGGGATGCGTTTCTTTTCGAGCTCCAGCAGCTCCGCATTCAATTCCTGTTGTAGAAAGGGCTTGAAAAAGCGGTCGATCGCTTCATGGAAGACCAGGCCCATCCCCAGGGAGTCGAGCCGACCCTTTCTCTTTGGTTCGCGAATGCCGCTGCAGTAGTTCAAATAAAAATCGATCGGGTTTTTCAGGTATCTGTTCAGTGCGCTTGGGCTGAAGCCTCTTTCCCGCAGGCGATCCAAGGAATCGAGTATGGCGGGGGTCTTGGCGATCCGTTCCTCAGCTTGTGGGGCGGAAGGCGGTGCGATGCGCACTTCTGAATCCAACCGCAATTGGCTGTCATACCACTTGGTCCATTCGTGCCTGATCTGCAGAAGGAATCGGCTGGGTTCTGAGGCCTGTACGCCATCCGAACCCATGCTGTAGATCATCCAAGCGCGCTTGCTTCGCGCGAGCAGCCGCAGGAAATGATAGCCATAGATGCTGTCTTTTTCTCCGTGATCCGGCAGGCCGTGTGCTTTTCTAAGCTCATAGGGAAACATCGATTGTACGGGCCGTCCCTTAGGCAGACAGCCTTCGTTCAGAGAGGTGAAAAGCACATGGTCGAACTCCAGTGCCCTGGATTCGAGTATGCCCATGATCTGCAGACCTTCAAGCGGTTCGCCCCGGAAATCGAGTTGGGCATCCTTCATCAGAAGACGGAACAGACGTTCCACATCTTTGATGTCCGATCCGTTCTCTTGTGAAATTTCTTTCTGCAGTCTCTGCAGCTCTTTCAGCTGCTGCAGGATCTCCTCCAGACAACTCTTGTTCATTCCTTCGGGCAGGCGGGCAACCAGCCAGGTACCCAGTTCAAGGGCACCAGTCACGGGCTCTGGCGGCGGCTCCATATTCAGCTCTGTAGCCCTTCCATTGGTCCAGAACTGCTTCCACTCAGAGCGGTCTATCCGGCTTCCCAGGGCCCATTCGGGCTCTGTGAACACCCCGGGTCCCACAAGCGGATGCAGGCTCAGCACCAGATCACGGAGCAGATCGGCAGATGCGCCCGTCTGCCAATCGGAGGCGAGCAGTTGCATGAGGCGTGAGATGATCTGGGTCATCGGGTGATCCTTCAGCGGAAGGCCCATGGTGATGTTGACCTTCTTTACCGCCTCAGGAAGTGCGCTCAGCGCAGGCAACAGATCACTTTCTTCGGTGAGAACGAGGGCTGTTCGCTCGAGCACAGCCATGCCCTTTTCTTCGATGAGTCCCTCCAGGATCTCTCGTACCAGTGCATACTGTTCCTGCTGGCCCGGAGTCGAGCTGATGGTCCATTCCCGAATATGGTCAGAGGGTGTGATCTGCTGAGTGCTGGTCTTTTCCCACTTCAGATACTGCCGGATGAATTGTCCGGCCTCTTGTCCACCGGCTCCGAGGATCTCTGGAAGATCGAAGAGGAAAACACATTCTTCCTTGCGCAAAGCGGCGAAGATCTCCTCTTCTGCCTTGTTCAAGGCATTGAGTCCGGCGATCCATATGCGCTCCACTCCCTGACTTTTTTTCCATTCAGGCCACAGCTGAGAAAAGCCTTCGGCGGCCATTCTGTAGGCGAGTCCTTGCGGAATGAGTCCGCTCTTTTGACAGAGCTCCTGGAAGGTGCAGCGCATATCGTCAAGGCGCTCCCAGAAGTGGAGGTAGGAGCGGATCATGTCTGTGCGGTCCTCTTCTTCTTCAGCAGACCAGCGCTCAAGTCGTTTGACATCCGAGGTGAAGCGGTAGAGTTCGGCCATGGGCGCAAGGTGCCGGTCGGCCTCGTTCAGATCGCTCAGAAATAGAGGTGCCCATTTCATAAAGGCATCAAAGCCCTCAGGGCGCTGATGTGTGGCGCAATAGGCCGAAAAGAGCATGCTCAGTTCCCGAACGGGATCGATCCGACGGGAACCGCTCAATTCGCGGACAAAAGATTCTGTTGTCAGAATGTGTGGGTGGATGAAGGCCTTGTTGGCACGTCGGATGAGCGCATGGCGCAGGTGAAGTCCTGCCCGCTGGCTGGGCAGAATGACCAGATGGCCTTTCCACTGATCTTCAGGAGATTCAGCGATCCGGTCGGCTAGGTGATCCAAAAAGTGTGCAGAGGTCTTCATTTGGGTTCCCACTTCAGCAACAATCTCCGTTAAAAATTGGTGGGAAGCAAGATGTCCCAAAGGGCATCAGGGACCTTTGAAGGCCAGGCTTTACAAGCCGCTTTTTATCTGTACAGATCGCTGTCTGTTAGATATTCCCAGACCTTTTCGGGCAGCAGATAGCGCACTTCTTTGCCCGCCTTCAATTCCTGGCGGATGTGGCTCGAAGAGATCTCCATGCGTGGTGCATCCACCCAATGAGTATTGGTCATGGGCTGTGCGACATCTGTTCCTCTGGGGTACACAATGATGGGGAAATGAGTCTCGATGTAATCTCCGTTCCGCCACTTGTGGAGATTCTTCCGGTTGTCGCTGCCCATGATCAGATGGAATAGGAATTCCGGATGTTTCTCTTTCAAATGGGCCAGGGTAGCGACCGTATAGCTGGGGCGCTGGAGCGCGAATTCCACATCGGAAGCCCGGAGTCCTATGGCCTCACCAATGGCCAGATCCACCATGTTCCAGCGCGTTCGTTCGGGCAGCAGATTCTTCTTTTCCTTGAATGGATTCTGCGGGCTCACCACCAGCCAGACCTCGTCCAGAGGGAAGTGCTGCTGAATGTGCTGGGCAATGACCATATGTCCGGTGTGTACCGGGTTGAATGAACCGAAGAAAAGACCGATCTTTTTCACTCGAAGAGAAAATTCCGTATCTGCTCCAAGGCCTGTTCCACGGCCTTTTCCAGATCGTCGTTCAGGATGATGCCATCGAATCGATCGGCCAGTTCCATTTCCTTTCCTGCCTTTTCGATGCGCATCTTCAGCTGCTGCTCAGATTCTGTTCCCCTTCCTCTGAGGCGCTCTTCGAGGATCTGCAGGCTTGGTGGTTGGATGAAGAGGGCCAGTGCTCGGTTCTGGAATTGGGCCTTGAGGTTCAGTCCTCCCTGAACGTCGATGTCAAAGACGACCTGCTTACCAATGGCCCAGAGCCGCTCCACTTCCTGTCGAAGGGTTCCGTAGAATACGCCGGAATACACTTCCTCCCATTCGAGAAATGCATCCTTTTCGATCTCCTCACGGAATTCCGATTCGGTGAGAAAGTAGTAGTGCGTGCCCTCTTCTTCCCCCTCGCGTGGCGCACGTGAGGTGGCCGAAATGCTGAAAGACAGCTGGGAGAGTTCCTGGAGCAGCCGACGAACAATGGTCGACTTTCCGGCTCCCGATGGCGCACTGAATATGAGCAACTTTCCACTCATTAGAGGATGTTTCCGAGTTGTTCCTTGATCTGTTCCAAATGGTCCTTCATCTGCACCACCCGCTGCTGCATCTGTGCATTCTGGCACTTGGATCCAATGGTATTGACCTCCCGACCGATCTCTTGAGCGACGAACTGCAATTTTCGTCCCTGTCGGGTTTCGCCGTCCATCACCTCCCGGAACATCTGCAGATGATGACGGAGCCGCACCCGCTCTTCATTGATGTCCCATTTCTCCAGATAGTAGACGACCTCCTGGTGGAAGCGGGAGGCATCAAGTTCTTTCTTCCACTGTTCGAGTTGACCCTGCAGACGGTCCTTTAGTTTCTGGTTGCGCTCTTCTTCAAAGGGCGCCAGTTCATCGAGCAACATACCGATGGATGTCGCATTGGCGATCAGGTCGGCATGCATGGCCTGACCTTCTTTTTCCCGGTGTTCGCTGAGATTTTGGAGTGCCTCTTCGGTGAGCGCCAGCACCTCCTTTTTGTAGCCTTCGTCCAGGACCTTTTCTTCTTGACGCAACACATCGGGCATGCGGAGTAACTGACCCAAAAGATCCTGAGTGGAACCGATGCGCTGGGCGAGTTCCTGGAGCTGCTTGTGGTAGCGATCAAAAAGCTGTTCATCGATCATATAGGCCGAGTTCTGTGTGGTCTCCCGCAAGTTCATGGAGAGCTCCACTTTTCCGCGTTGCAGCGTCTTTTGACATAGCTGGCGCAGGTCCTGCTCAAAGGGGCGGAACAGGGAAGGGATCTTCAAGTGCAGATCGAGCTGCTTTGAGTTCAGGCTGCGCACCTCCACGGTCAGCATGAAGTCCGGTGTTTCTTTTTCGGCCTTGCCGTATCCGGTCATGGAAAGGATCATAATCCGTGGGTTTGGTCAAAGTTAGTCAAGTGCAGCGGCCATTGGGCGGCTTGTTCTTTTCTCAGGGGTCGACCAGGATACAGGCTGCATCCCGCGCATTTTTGCTCACCTTCTTTTCCTTGATCTCCAAGGTATAGGTCTGATCACCTACAGCTGTGCTCACCACCCGAAAGCCATGAGCTGCAAGGAGTTCCATCTGATCGCGAGTACAGTGATGGGTAATGGCAAAATTGGTGGCAACTTGATTTCCTGCGACATATGAAACAGGTGAGGCGTCTTCGGCAGCCGGAAAGCGAAGAATCGTTCCATTTCCCAGTTTGAGCTGCAGTTCATTGCCCTCGGGCACGATGAAGTTTCGCTCCCCGGCCAATGCGATCTCCAATTCTACTCGGTATTCATCTCCTTTTCTATAAAAATTGACAAGGAAAAAGCGCTTCACCTTGATCTTGTTTCTTCGCACCCGGACCTCCGTCATGGGGTCCTGCTCATCGAAGTCGTATTTGCATTTTTTCTGTGCTTCTAAGGCTATCGGGCTAAGCAGGCCAGTAAGAAAGGCTGCAAAGATGAAGGTGCGCATGGTCGTTGATTTTAGCACAAATTACACTTTAGAAGGTTTCAGTCTTCTCAAGAGATCAGCGTTTGGAGATCCGATTTCCCGTGATCACACGCTGCATGGCACTCTTGAATCGGTCCGTACCGGGTGGGGCAAGCGCCCTGTGTTTGGTGGCCCTTCCCTGTACGCGCTTTCTCCAGCGTTTCCAGGAGCTGCGTTTCAATTGCCGGCGCATGAGTTCGATCACCTGCTGCTCCTTTAGCCCGAATTGGTCTTCGATGGCATCGAATGGGGTTCGGTCTTCCCAGGCCATTGATATAATGCGGTCGATGTCTTCATCCGAAAGTTCGGGCGCGACTTTTCTCATAGGCTCTTAACAAGAACGAGCGAAAAGGTTCTTTAAGCGGGAGCGTACAGAGGGATGGGCAGATTAAAAAAGCCCCGCGTCTGCGGGGCTTGAAAAGGCACTTGCACGGGTGATCAATTCTTCACGATGCGCTCGGTCAGGAACTCATCTTCGGTCTGGATCAACAGCATATAGACCCCTTGCGCCAATGCGCTCATATCGAACTGAACTTCTGCAGTTCCCGAGGTCTGCACGGCGATGGTTTTTCCACTCGCATCCAACAGGCTGATCTCTGCACCCGATCCGGCGGAAACGTACAAGGTGTTTTCCACGGGGTTGGGATAGATGCGTATGGCATTTTCATCCGCGCCGCTCGCTGAGGACGAGGCGCGCTTCCCTCCAGAGCCGTTGTAGCCTTTGGCGATCCGGCAGGTGAAGTTGGAATTGGTCGCTACCCCATTCAGCCGGTAACGCGTAAAGGCCACAAACTCGTAGTTGCCACCTGGCAGCCCGGAGCCGGTAAAGTCCACGGAGATGGTGGTGTTCTGGCTCAGCGGCGTATTCGTCCAGGTCTGTGTGCCTCTGAGGCGATAGGCCATCCGGTAACCGATCAGTGTAGCTCCTGAAGGCAGACTGGGTGCTGTGAAGCTTCCATTGAAAATGGTGGGTCCGCCCTTGAGTAAGGTCCAGTTGCCAGGAACAGCCGTGTTGTCCAGGGCAGAGGCAGTTATCGAATCAGAGACCGCACATCCGGACGCATCCGTGATGGTCACGGTCAGGGTCTGTCCCTGCTGGGCAAATGTGCGTTTGGTGGTGGCTCCATTGCTCCAAAGGATAGTGGGTGTGCCATATCCGCCTGCATAGCCTGCACGCACCATGACCGAGTCTGCGGCACAGGTCGCAGCCCGTTGCTCGACCATCTGCAGGGTCTGGTCCTTACAGGGGAGGAAGAGTGTATCTCCACAGCCCTGTGTCGACCAGTCTCCATTGCCTGTTGTGTCCAACTGCAACCAAACGGCCACATCCTTATTGAAGAAAGGAGTGGCATTGAAGTTCTTGATGGTCTGGCTGGATGAAGCGATGGCCTTGGTGCGAAGGTTCAGTGAATCACCTACAGGCATGAATTGCATGCGGCGAATGGTCCCCGAAGCAGCGGCAAAGTGGGCGCGCATGGAGCCTTGTTTGGCGTTCAGGATCGATATGGAGTCAATGGCCAGGCATGCTGCTGGTGGAGGTGGAGGAACACTGGTTGCGAAAGTGTAGGGTCCAGACCAGTCGCTGCTGTCTCCAGCGGTGCAGAGTGAACGAACAAAGAAGTCGTAGGTGACCGATGCCGTCAGATTGGTTGCAGAGAAAGAAGGCGCATTCACGATATACCGGGCACCGAACACCGTACCCAATCCAGTGAGATCGATACTGATCTCCCATTGGGTCTCCGTGCCACCGGCTGTCCAGCTCAACTGGGCAGAGTTGTGCGTGATGTTGCTGGCATCGAGATTGCCCGGGGCAATACAGGCCAACTGGGCCGTGGTGAATGGATAGCGCGCACTCGGGCTGCTTTGGCTGCCGTTTCCACAGTCTTCGGTCACATAGAACTCATACTGTGTGTTGGGGCTCAATCCCGAGAGTGTGGTGGTCAATGACTTGATGCCCGTGATCGCAGTTCCCGACCCTTGTGCAAAACCAACAGGTCCATATTCCAGCGCATGCTCAGTGTAAGAGGTGTTTCCTGCGGTCCAGCTCAAGGTGGCTCCGGAGGTGCTGATGTTGCCGGCACTCAGATTGGTTGGTGGCTGACAGCTCGGTGCCGGTGCTGTTGTAAAGCTGAAGCGTGCGCTCGGAACACTTTGTCCGCCGTTTCCGCACACTTCGATCACATAATACTCATACGCGGTGTTGGGACTCAATCCTGTGAGGAACCAAAGTGG
>RFXV01000030.1 GCA_009921445.1 Flavobacteriia bacterium | reverse complement strand
CACCTTGATGCTGACCGGATTGAGTCCGATCACGAGTTACGAATTCTATGTGCGCGAAACCTGTGTATCGGTCAGCGGAAATTCCAATTGGGTGGGACCTTATTCGTTCACCACGGTATGTCCACCAGTTTTCCAGGCGCCGTATTCCGAAGATTTCGAGAGTGCTTCGGTGGGTTCGTTTCTCGATTTTGGGAACTGCTGGACCACGCCAAGCACAGCAACACCTCGCTGGGAATCTGAAGACGCCACCGGTGCCAATGAAAATTCTCCAGGCACGGGACCGCATTACGACAATACCACTTTTGGATCAGCAGGAGGAAAGTATATGTTCTTTGAAGCCAGCGGTGGTTCCCTGGGTTCATCCCAGAATTTGATCTCTCCGGAGATCGATGTCTCTTCACTCACTGCACCTTATGTGGAGTTCTACTACCATATGTTCGGCGGTGCCATGGGCACGCTCAACTTAGATGTTTGGGACGCTACATTGGGTTGGTCCAATGGCGTGGTTTCCATTTCGGGTCAACAGCATACGGCAGGGTCCGATCCCTGGCTGAAGATCGGTGTGGCTGTGCCCGCCGGCTACGATTCGATCGTCAAATTCCGCTTCCGAGCGGTGCGCAGTGCGGGATTCCGTTCGGACATGTCCGTGGACGACTTCTCGGTAATGGAGACGCCTTTGTGCCCCTCACCTTTCGGGATCAGCGCCTCCAACATCACGCCTTTCTCGGCGGATATCAACTTCACGGGAACAGGAAATGGCTACAATGTAGAGTGGGGAATCACAGGGTTTCCTCAGGGTTCCGGTACGATCGTGAACGATACCACGAATCCTGTAATGCTCAATGGACTGCCCGATAACTCCACCCTGGACGTCTATGTGCAGATCGATTGTGACAGCAATGGGGTTTCCACATGGGAAGGTCCGGTCACTTTCACCACTCCAGCAGCCTGTCCGGCACCGACCAATGGTCAGAGTTTCAATGTGACCGGCAATTCTGCGGACATCACTTGGAATTCAGCTGGCATCATCAATGGCTACACTATTGAATATGGGCCAGCGGGCTTTTCTCAGGGTTCGGGTACGGTGATCAACACAGCCAATGACACCCTGTCCCTCACCGGACTCTCAGGCTTGACCTCTTACGATTTTTTCATTCAGCAGGATTGCGATACCAACGGTACGAGCCTTTGGGCAGGTCCATTCACCTTCACTACGGCTTGTGGCATTTTTATCGCGCCCTACTTTGAAGATTTTGAAACGGCAACGCTTGGAGCAAATACCGACTTTGGCAATTGCTGGGTAATGCAAAACACAGTAACCCCGCGCTGGGAAGCTGAAGATGCCACTGGTTCGAATGAAAACTCCCTGAACACAGGCCCCTTCTTTGACAACTCCCAGTTTGGAGCAGCCGGGGGCACTTATATGTACTTTGAGACTTCAGGCGGATCCACTGGAAGTTCTAAAAACCTGCGGTCGGGAGATATCGATGTGAGTGCACTGACCACGCCCTATGTGGAATTCTATTACCATATGTATGGAGCCGCCATGGGCACCCTCGCTCTGGACGTGCGCGATCCGGTCCTCGGATGGACAAATGACATCATCATCCTTACCGGACAGCAGCAGACCTCGGGTGCGGATCCCTGGCAGAAGATCGGCGCCGTACTTCCTGCCGGCTACGATTCCATTGTGCGTTTCCGCTTTCGAGGCATAAGAGGAACGAGCTTCACCTCGGATATGTCCGTGGATGATTTCTCTGTGATCGAAGCACCTGCCTGCCCGGATGTCAGCAGCCTTGTGGCCAATCTGTTCCAGGGAGGTACAGCAGCACAGATCTCCTGGAACGGACAGGGAGGTAGTAATTTCAACGTAGAGTATGGTCCTGCTGGATTTGGCCAGGGTTCTGGTACCGTTTTGAATCTCAATGTGGATTCTGTTCTGTTGACGGGACTTACACCGGTCACCTCTTACGATGTCTACGTGCAGAACGATTGCTCATCCAATGGAGCAGGTACTTCGAACTGGGTGGGTCCGTTCACCTTTACCACGGCTTGTGGTGTAAGTATGGCTCCGTATTTCGAAGACTTCGAGGGCGTAACACCCGGTCTAGCCCTGGATTACGGCAACTGTTGGACCATCCCCAATACCACCGCTCCAGCCTGGGAAGCAGAAGATGCTTCCGGAGCAAACGAGAATTCTTCCAACACTGGACCGCATTTTGACAACACGACCTTTGGTACTGCAGGCGGCATGTATATGTATCTGGAGACCTCGGCTGGGTTTGGTAATACAGGAGAGATCACTTCAGCGGATGTCGGGGTGAATATGCTGACTTCCCCTTATGTGGAATTCTATTACCACATGTACGGTGCGACCATGGGAACGATGGCTGTGGACGTATTCGATCAGACCCTTGGCTGGACCAACGACATCATCAGCATCACAGGTCAGCAGCAAACCGCCGGAAACGATCCGTGGCTCAAGGTGGGTGCGGTGCTCCCTGCTGGATACGACTCCATTGTTCGCTTCCGGATCAGAGGAACCTCCACCACCAGCTTTACCTCGGATATGGCCATTGACGATTTCTCGGTCATCGAGGCACCCCTTTGTCCGGATGTGACGAGCATCATCGCAGGACTCATTCAGGGATTCTCGGCAGAGATTTTATGGAATGGACAGGGAGGATCCAACTTCAATATCGAATACGGACCTCAGGGCTTTGGCCAAGGTTCGGGTACGGTGCTGACCAGCACGGTCGATTCCATCCTTATCACAGGTCTGACACCGGTCACTTCCTATGATGTGTATATACAGAATGATTGTTCCACTTCGGGCAACGGAACCTCCAACTGGGTCGGGCCGTTCACCTTTACCACAACGGTGACCTGTCCAGCGCCGACCAATGTGCAGGTGGCTCAGGCCACAACTTCTGCAGCCTTTGCATGGACGCCAGCCGGAGCTGCTTATCAGAATTATGTATTCGGCCCGGCCGGAACGACACCGGCAACTGGAACCATACAGACCACACAGAATGATACGGTCAGTGTGAGTGGCCTGGCCCCATCGACGCCTTATACGTTCTGGGTGCGCGACAGTTGTGGCGTTGGAGATGTGAGTACATGGGTGGGTCCGCTCGATTTCAACACGCTTTGCGTGGCTGCATCCATGCCTTATCTCCGAGATTTTGACGGCACCAACTGGCCGCCTCTGTGCTGGGATCTGACCGGTGGCACACAAACGGTCATTCAGAACAGCAGCGATTATATGGAAGGCAATTATTGGAGCTGGACTTCTGGTCAGTTCGCTTTAGCGACCACCGAACCGATCACCATTTCTTCCGATGCCCGTGTGAAGTACAGATGGGCACACCAATTCAATACATCCTATCCAGGGGACCAGTTGATCGTTATGGTTCGTCTGGCCAACTCAACGGCATGGGACACCTTGGTGAACCACATCGGACCTAACTTCAATAGCCCGAACACGTCTCCAACGGTCCCGCCGTCCGATGCGGATTTCATTCAGGAAGCAGTGAATCTGGACCCATCGGTATACACAGGCAACGATGTGATCTTCCGAATGGTCTTCAATTCGGGCTTCGGTCCTGATGTCTTTGTGGACGATTTCATAGTTGAAGCCTTACCATCTTGTCCCGAACCTACTTCAGTGACCGCAGTGACCGTGAATGCATACGACGCGACCCTCTCCTGGTCCAACGGAAGTGCGACTGCGAATCAATGGTACATTGAGTATGGCGTGGCTGGTTTTACACCTGGCACAGGAACGCTCGTTCCAGCAACGACCAATCCATTCACACTGACTGGATTGAATGCGGCTACGACCTACGAGGCCTATGTCACTGAGCTTTGTCCAAACGGGATCGATACATCGGGCTACTTCGCCCCTGTGCTCTTCAGTACGTTGTGCGCGCCAATAACCGCTCCGTACAGTCAGAACTTCACTGGAACGGCCCCTGGACAATCGGGTACCAATCCTCCGCTGACCTTGGGCAATTGCTGGGAACTGGGAAGAGATCCAGGCAATGGTCCTCGCTGGGAGACAGAAGATGCTTCGGGTGTCAATGAGAATTCCTTGGGTACCGGTCCGCATTACGACAACACGACCTTCGGTACGGCAGGGGGCATGTATGTGTACCTGGAGACCTCCACCGGGGCTACAACTGGTCCGAGTTACTTCACTTCGCCCATCATAGTGACCTCTGCCTTGAGCATCCCAAATCTTCGCTTCTACTACCACATGTACGGAGCCACCATGGACTCTCTCCGCGTGGATGTTTATGATCTAGCGACTTCTTCATGGACCAATGGAGTGTGGTCCATGTTCGGACAGCAGCAGACTGCGGGCAATGATCCCTGGATCGAGGCCAATGTGGGCCTGAGTGCATACAGCGATTCGATCCGTGTTCGGTTCATGGGTAAGCGAGGTTCGTCCTTCACGGGTGATATGTCTTTGGACGATATCAGTATCGATGAAGCACCAGCCTGTCCAAGCCCAGCGAGTTTGGGTGTGGCTGCCACCACGGCCTATGATGCGACGCTCTACTGGACGGCAGGAGGCGTGGGAGCGTCCAACTGGTACATCCAATACGGGGCGCCGGGCTTTGCCATCGGTTCAGGTACGATCGTCCCGGTCAGCAACGATACGGCGACCATTTCGGGCTTGACGCCATCGACGAACTACGAATACTATGTCGCGGAACTGTGCCCCAATGGTGTGGATACTTCCAATTTTGTGGGGCCCATCAGTTTTCAAACCCTTTGTGTACCGGCATCCATACCGTACCTGAGAGACTTTGACGGAACGAACTGGCCACCGCTGTGCTGGAACATAACCGGTCAAACGGCGATGATCTCACAAGGGGCCAACGACTACATCGAGGCGAGCTTCTGGAGCTACAACAATGCCCAGGCCATCACCTCCACTGAGCCCATCAACATCAGCGTGGATGCGCGTGTGAAGTTCCGTTGGGCGCATTTGTACAATGCGAATTATCCATTCGATCAAATGATCTTGAGGATGAGATTTGCCAATGGAACGCAGTGGGATACCCTGGCCAATTTCATTGGACAGACATTTAGCTCGCCCAATGCGCAAACCACGACACCTCCGGCAGATGGAGACTTTGTTCAGGAAACCTTCAACCTGAATACGGCATACACTGGGCAAGATGTGGTCTTTGAATTTGTATTCAATTCCGACTTTGGACCTGATGTCTTTGTGGATGACTTCATTGTGGAGCCGCTGCCGGCTTGTCCTGAGCCAACAACGGTAACGGCATCAGCCATTACGGCGACCACCGCGGATCTGAGTTGGGCCAATGGCAATGCTGCCGCCAATACATGGTACATTGAGTATGGCCCTGTTGGATTCCCCTTGGGATCGGGCACAGTTGTCACGGCCAATAGCAACCCATATACCCTCACGGGACTCAACCCAGCGACTGGCTACACAGCCTATGTATTGGAGCTTTGCCAGAACGGTTTGGATACTTCAGCCTATTCAACACCGGTAAGCTTTTCCACTGCTTGCGCAACCGCTAGTTTGCCTTACAACACAGGCTTCACAGGAGTCAGCCCAGGCATAACAGGGTCCATTCCACTCACACCACTTTCGAACTGCTGGGAGATCGGTGGAGCGAATGCACCGCGTTGGGAGACTGAAGATGCATCTGGAGCAAATGAGAACTCATTGAATACGGGGCCATTCTACGATGCGACGACACCAGGTGTTGCCGGCGGAATGTACCTCTATCTCGAGTGTTCCGGTGGCAGCCTGGGCGATACAGCAGCAGCCAAAATGGTTCCTGTAGATCTCGGAGCAGGCAACACCGACCTTGAGTTCTACTACCATATGTACGGAGCTTCTATGGGTAATCTGTATGTTCAGATCAACGACGGAAGCGGATGGACCACGCTTGATACCCTTGCAGGTCAGCAACAGACAGCGGGATCTGACAGCTTCCTGCTTCGGGTCGTACCAATCAGGAACTATACCGGAACGGTCTCCATTAAGTTCTTGGGAGAACGGGGAAGCAATTTCTACAGCGATATGGCCATCGATGAGATCAGCGTGGTGACCAATGGCAATCCAAATTGCCCAACACCGCAGCTGGTTTCCGACAGCACCTATTGTACCACGGCGGTGATGAATTGGGTGAGCGGATCGGGTTCGAGTTTCTGTGAATACGGTCCGGCTGGCTTCACACCAGGCACCGGGACCATGGTCAACAATGCGGTCAGCCCGCTGGTGATCTCAGGATTGAATCTGAATACAGCCTACGACTATTACGTATACGATGTCTGTGGTGGTACGGATACCAGCTTTGCCGCCCTTGGCGCTTTCACCACGAACGCAGGGCCCGTTGCAGCCTTCACCTTCGGTGTCAATCAGGGAACAGTGTCCTTTGACGGATCGATTTCCACTGGGACCAACTCCTGGAGCTGGGACTTTGGGGATGGAAACAGCGGAACGGGCGCCACGCCTACCCATACTTTCCTGTCCAATGGCAGCTACAATGTGATACTGGTCGTGACCGATTCCACCTGTGGAATTACAGACACCCTGGTTCAGGTGGTGAACATCACCAATGTAGCAACCTGTCCTCAGCCCAGTGGTCTGTTCACCGGAGCGGTCGAATGCGACAGCGCGGTGATCTCCTGGACGAGCATCTCGGGTGCTTCGCTGATCGAGTACGGTCCGGCTGGATTTACGCCAGGAACGGGCAATCAGCTGTCAGCGACCAGTCCATTCGTGTTGACGGGTCTGAATGCAGGTCAATCCTATGAATACTGGATAGCAGACGTTTGTGCTGCAACGAGCGATACCTCCGGATTCTCTGGTCCGATCGCCTTTGCGACGCCTACTGCACCTGTTCCTACAGTGAATGCATCGTTTGTTCTTTCGTCGGTCACCCTGACTCAGGCCACCGTCGACTTCGATGCGAGCAACTCACTGAACGGAAGCAGCTACACATGGGACTTTGGCAACGCTACAGGAGGCAACGGACCCACACCTACGGCCACCTATGTGCAGAATGGAACTTATTTCGTTCAGCTGACAGTGGCCAACGGTTGTGGAAGTGCCGATACCATCATTGAAGTGACCATTGCCGGAATTTCTGTGGATGAGGAAGAACTGGCCTCTAGCCTGAATATCTTCCCCAACCCGACCAAGGATGTGGTCAATGTGGTGATCGAGAACCCTTCAACCAACGACTACTCTGTCGAGTTGATCGATGCACTCGGACAGTTGATCGAGGTACAAAGTGTACAGGATGCCCGCGGGCACACCGAACTGCGCTTCGATCTGAGCACCAGAGCACAGGGTGTGTACCTCTTGCGTGTACGCACAGGCGAGGCGGCGATCACCCGAAGGGTCACACGCTATTGATCTGCTGAAGGAATCTTCATGAGAACAGGCCCCGCATCCAGCGGGGCTTTTTTATCTGTCTTTTTATGGATTTTACACCGGGCGAAAGAGTATGTATGCTGGACGAGGATCGCGCCGGTACGGTTCTTAAAGTTCAGGGAGAAGCTGTTTTGGTGGAATGGGACGATGGATTTGAACAATGGGTGGAGTCTTCCGATCTGGTCAAGGAGAATGGTTTTATCGATCCCGATATGATCGGCTCGCCAGTCGCCTTTGGTCAAAAGGGAGATCGACCTCTAGAAAAACCCAGGTCCAGCGACGTACGCGCCCTGGTCGATCTGCATGCGGGTGCTTTTCTCTTCAGCACCCACGGTATGAACGATCATGAGATATTGATGGAACAGATGAATGAGCTGCGATCGGGTTTTGAAAAGGCCAAAAGAGAACGAACGAGGCGACTCATCATCATTCACGGAGTGGGGTCAGGCAGGTTGCGCTCGGAGGTGGAGCGTTATTTGAACAGGCAACAAGGCATAGAATTCTACGATGCTTCCTACGGCGAATTTGGACAGGGCGCCACGGAGGTTCGTTTTTATAAATTTTAAAGACTTTTGCATCAAGCAGGTCGGCTTGTCGCTCCCGAAAGGGAGAGGAAAGTCCGGACAACGAAGGGCACCGTGCTTCCTAACGGGAAGGACCGTCTTTGGACGGGACAGACAGTGCAACAGAAAACAAACCGTCCACCCTTGGTGGATAAGGGTGAAAAGGTGGGGTAAGAGCCCACCGCCCGATGGGTGACCAAAGGGGCAGTGCAAACCTCACGGGTTGAAATGTCAAGTATACCGGCGCATAAGGGCGGCCCGCCCGATGCCGGAGGGTAGGCAGCTAGAGGTGATCGGTGACGGTCATCCCAGATAAATGACAGGCCCTCCACTTGGAGGACAGAATCCGGCTTACAGACCTGCTTTTTTTCTTTTTTCTGAGCCTTGAGAACCAATTGCCCGTGCATCAGTTATTTCACCTAAACCCCCAAAGATGAAAGAGTTCAGTACACCAGCACCCGTTCAATGGAACCGCTATTTGATCGACGGAGTCATTCACCAATGGCAGGGAGACTTTGAACAGGTACATTCACCTGTACTGTCAGATGGCGATTCGACGCCTGTTCATCTTGGACAGACGCCACTTTTGGACTCAGAGGCTGGGCTGAAGGCACTGGAGGCCGCATGCAATGCCTACAACAACGGAAGAGGCGCATGGCCTACGGCAGGGGCTGACCAGCGCGTGGCGGCCATGGAGCATTTCCTCGAACTGATGATCGAAAAGCGGGAGGAGGTGAGCACCTATCTGATGTGGGAGATCGCCAAGAACAGATCAGCGGCCTTCAAGGAATTCGATCGTACCGTGGAGTACATCCGTGACACCATTGAAGAATTCAAAGAACTGCAACGGCGGGGATCCAAGATCGCTTCGAAGGATGGCATTCTTTCGCAGGTTCGCCGCGGCCCCTTGGGGGTGGTGCTTTGTCTGGGCCCGTACAACTATCCGCTGAATGAGACCTTTTGTCTGCTTATTCCCGCTCTGATGATGGGCAATACAGTGATCTTCAAACCTGCGAAATACGGCGTGCTTTTGCTCACTCCACTGGTAGAGGCCTTTCAGAAGGCTTTTCCTCCCGGGGTGGTCAATGTATTGTTTGGTCGCGGACGCACCCTGGCCGCTCCGATCATGGCTACGGGTCGGATCGATGTGCTGGCGCTGATCGGCAATTCATCGAGCTCCAATGTGTTGGTGGCTCAGCACCCAAAGCCCAACCGATTGCGCCAGATTTTGGGCCTGGAGGCTAAAAACCCCGCTATTGTGTTCCCAGATGCCGATATGAAGCAAGCTGTCAAGCAGTGTGCAAGCGGTGCCCTGAGCTACAATGGCCAGCGATGCACGGCGCTCAAGATCCTGTATGTGCACCGCTCGATCGCGGATGCATTCGTAGAGGCTCTGTCCAAAGAAGTGGATGCCATGGAGTTGGGTCATCCAGCTTCCGATACGCCCCTCACGCCATTGCCCGAAAAAAATAAGGTGGCTGATATGGAGGCCTATGTGGAGGATGCCTGCCAAAAAGGCGCTCAGATCATGAACAAGGCCGCCGGAAGAAAGTCATCTACTTCCTTTTTTCCAGCCGTGCTCTATCCGGTCAATGACGAAATGCGCATCTACCACGAAGAGCAGTTCGGTCCTGTGGTTCCTGTGGTCCCCTACGACGACCTGGAAGAGGTCATGAGCTCGATCGCGCGCTCGGATTACGGTCAGCAATGCAGCATCTTCTCGCAGGATGCATCGACCGTCGCCTATGCCGTGGACAATATGGTCAATCAGGTGTGTCGGGTGAACATCAACAGCAGCTGCCAGCGTGGGCCGGATCATCTGCCCTTCACAGGCAGAAAAGACAGTGCAGTGGGCACCTTGAGTGTACACGATGCCTTGCGGTCTTTCTCTATCCGAACGCTCATGGCAGCAGAGGCCGGGCAAAAGCCTTTGGTCCGCTCTATACTGGCCAGCGGGGAAAGCCATTTTCTGAGCACCGATTATCTGCTCTAGAAGAGGAATCTTGCGCTTGGGTTTGCCCCGGGCGGCCTGCTTCCTTTGTGGGTCAGTGAGTGGGCTCTACCTTTGCTGTACAATGCGCGCTGACGCCATGAAAACTGCTGAGAAAGCTCCGAAGAAAGGATTGAAATACTACCGTCAGGTGGTGAAGGAGCGGGGCTTCAAGGCGCTGATGAAAGAAGCCGGCTGGAAGGTGGCGCTCATCGTTTTTCTTTTCTTTCTGGGCAAAGGCCTTCTTTGGCTGACCATCCCATATCTCGTCGCCAAAGGGATCTGGGCGGACTGAGGCCCAACAAATACTTCGGGCCCCGGTTTATTCCTAGATTCGTTTGAAATTCCCTTGCACATGTCCAAGCCTTTGATCCTGGTATGCAACGACGATGGCATCACCGCTCCTGGGATACGCAACCTGACGGAAGTGATGAATGGTATCGGAGAGGTCTATGTAGTGGCGCCCGACAGTCCGCAGTCGGGAATGGGCCATGCCATCACCATCGAAAAAACCCTGAGATGCGATCCTGTGGTGATCGACGAAGGTCCTCAAAAAGATTTCAGCTGCAGCGGAACGCCTGTGGATTGTGTGAAGCTGGCAGTGAATGTGGTGCTCCCCAGAAAACCCGACCTGATCGTTTCTGGCATCAATCACGGATCCAATTCGAGCATCAACGTCATCTATTCAGGCACCATGTCGGCGGCCGTGGAGGGATCCCTGGAGGGTATTCCTTCCATTGGTTTCAGTTTACTGGACTATTCGTGGCAGGCGGACTTTGGCCCTTGCAAGCCTTTTGTCGACCGCATCGCGCGTCAGGTTCTGGAGCACGGGCTTCCACGGGGGATCTGTCTGAATGTCAATATACCCAAGGCCGATGGTCCCGGCTACAAGGGCGTTCGCGTGTGCCGACAGGCAGATGCCAACTGGGTGGAGGAATTCGATGCGCGCCAAGACCCGAGGGGGCGCGGTTATTACTGGCTCACAGGAACCTTCAAGAACTACGATCCGGGATCCGACACGGATGAGCAGGCACTCAAGGACGGCTTCATTTCCATCGTACCCGTGCAAAGCGACCTGACCGCAAAGGGCATGCTGGAGACACTCAACAAGTGGTCCTTTGAGTAGGTTAGAACGCTGGCAAATGATCGCTGGATGGATCTTCGGCGCTGTGCTCCCGCCCATTTCCCTGCAATTGATCCTCTATACGCATCCAGAATATCGGGTGATCGGCATGCTGCATCCTGAGTCCATGATGCGTTTGAATTTTCAGATGCTGTCCATGGGCATGTTGGCCAACGGCGCCCTGTTCTTTCTCGCACTCCGATTGGATAAGGAAACCCTGAGCCGGGGTGTGCTGCATGCGAGCATGCTGTGGCTGCTGGGGATCATTGTCGTAAAATTTTCCGGATGGGTATGAAGTACTACCTCATCGCGGGCGAGGCCTCGGGCGATCTGCATGGAGCCAATCTGATCAAAGCCATTTCTGCAGAGGATGAATCGGCAGACTTCCGATTCTGGGGTGGAGAACGAATGGCTGAGTACAGCGGGAATTCACCGGTCGTTCATTATCGGAACATGGCCTTCATGGGTTTCTGGGAGGTCGTTCGCAACCTGCGCACCATCGCCTCATTTTTGAAGAAGTGCAAAGAGGATCTGTTGCGCTACCGCCCGGATGTATTGGTCCTGATCGATTATCCCGGCTTCAATATGCGCATGGCCGCTTTTGCCAAAGCAAATGGCATCAAAGTGGCCTATTATATCGCTCCTCAGGTATGGGCCTGGAAAAAGAATCGGGTCTTCAAACTCAAGAAGACCGTCGACGAGCTGATCAGCATTCTACCCTTCGAAAAAGAGTTCTTTGCAGGATTTGGAATGGAGGTGCAATACGTGGGACATCCCCTGTTGGATGCCATCGGGGACAAGAGCGACTGGAACAAGCAGGCAGAGGCCCAATGGCTGGAAGGCCCGCCCATCATTGCGCTCCTGCCCGGCAGCAGAAGGCAGGAGGTAGAAGCCGTTCTTCCTTTAATGTTGAGTGTGCGGAAGGATTTTCCGGAATACCGATGGAAAGTGGCTCAGGCTCCTTCTCTGCCTGTGGAGTTCTACCAACCTCTGCTTGATGGAATGGATGTGGAGCTCGTGGCAGACAAGACCTATCCTCTATTGTCCGTGGCACATGCGGCGCTGGTCACCTCGGGGACAGCGACCCTTGAGACCGCTCTGTTCGGCGTGCCGGAGGTAGTGTGTTACAAAGGCAGCGCGATCTCCTATCGAATAGCCCGGGCGCTGGTCAAGATCCGCTTCATCTCCTTGGTGAACCTCATTGTGAACAGGGAAATGGTGAAAGAATTGATCCAACAGGACTTGACAGCCGATCATCTTCGGGCCAACTTGCAGTCCATCTTGGACGAATCCTCCCGAGCCCGGTTAAATGAAGGCTATCAGGAATTGCAAAAAACCCTTGGCGGCGGCGGAGCGTCCAGGCGCGCTGCCCGGATCGTCTCCGGACTTGCGGAGCGGGTATAGGATTCTCCTGTTTCTTTTTTTCGCCCTCTGTGGCGGTCAAGAGTTGTTGGCCCAACGAGCCATCCGCATTCGACTGTTTTCCGGACATCCTTCAGTGGACCGGTTCAATATTTCCTCCTTTGATAAGGGTTTTACGGTATTGGCCTACGAAAAGAGCGGTCAGCTGATCGATACGGTGGCCGATCTGATCGAACCCGGACTGTCCATTGAATTCCAAAAAAAGTCTGGCCGCATCCAATTTTCAGATGCATCGGGCACCTACGGTCCTTTTTTGCGTTACCGGATCGTTCCGGAAGCGCCATCAGCGGTCTTTCAGATCGAAGTGAAAGGCGAGGTGAGGCGTTACAAGGGGTGCGTCGATGTGTGGGTCAGCGGCAAAAATGTACAGCTCGTCAATGAAGTCGATCTGGAGGACTATGTTGCCGGGGTGGTCGAGAGTGAAGGGGGTCATGTTCCTTCCTTCCAGTACTTCAAGGCCCAGGCCATCCTTGCCCGGACATTCGCAATGAAGAATTGGCGCAAACACACATCCAAAGGATACAATCTGAAGGATGACGTGAGTTCACAGGTCTATTTTCACAGAGCGGAGAACAGATACGGAGACAGCATTGTACTGGCCGTGGAGCAAACGCGGGACACGGTTGTGACCGATCAGGTCTGTGCCCCGATCCTTGCGGTCTTTCATGCCAACAGCGGTGGATTTACAGCTCCTGCCGAATTTCCTTGGACAAATTCTTTGCCTTATCTCAAGGGCATACGCGATCCGTACAGTTTGAGGGGGCCATCGGCTCGCTGGGAAAAGCGAATTTCCACAGCAGAAATGAATACATACCTGGCAAATAGATTGGGTACGGATGCCGATGACCTTAGACTGAGGAAGATCTTGATGAATCTCGATTCGGATCATCGGGTGGGCTACCTGAGATTGGGCGATCGAAGCTTGAAGTTGAGCGAACTGCGCAGAAGGTTCAGACTGCGCTCTGCCTTTTTCACAGTCAAAGAGGAGGGCGGCCATTATTTGCTCAGCGGCAGGGGATATGGACACGGAGTGGGAATGTCGCAGGATGGGGCCATGGTCATGGCTTCAGAAGGTTTTGACTTTCGAGACATCATACGGTTCTACTACCAGGATGTTTCTTTTGACGCCTTGGATCAACTGTTCTGATCGCTGACGCTTTTTGAAGGCGTATTTCAGTCCTATGTGGGGGCCACTGGCCGCTTATCTCATCGGCTTCCATCTGCTTCCCGTACCCGATTCGATCGATCTGTTCTTATGGATAGGTCTTTTGCTTGCTGCGCTCCAGCTCTTTTTCAAAAAAGCCCGTGTTCTCCTGCTCATGGCCCTTTTCCTTTGGCTTGGTCTGTTTCGATCCACGGGAGGATCCGTGGGTAAAGATCAACTTCAGCCGCGGGCAGAGGTGGTGCTCCTCCAGCTCAAGGAGCTTGCAGAAGACTGGCCCGATCGCGGATCCAAATGCATGGTCAGCTGCTGGACAGAGGAAGGCCAGATGGGTCGAATATTGCTTTACCTGAATGGATCGAAGGCAGACTCTGTGGATCCGAGGCGTTTCTACGCGCTGGCCGATCTGCAGTTGCGGCCATTGCCCTATTCGGTCCATCCCG
>RFXV01000029.1 GCA_009921445.1 Flavobacteriia bacterium | reverse complement strand
CCAGCGATCTCCAGAACAAAACCGGCCAGGGTATCGGACTCGCCCTTTTCTTCTTCGAAAGAACTGCCTTCAATTTCCAGCACTTTGTAGAAATCGTTCAAAGGCGTCTTGCCTTCAAAGGAGTAGGTATGATCATCCAGCCTGCTGTACACGACCTCGTCATCGTCGAATTCATCAGAGATATCACCCACGATCTCTTCGATCACATCCTCCAGGGTGATCAGACCGGAAGTTCCTCCAAATTCGTCCACCACAATGGCCATGTGGATGCGCTTGTTTCGAAACTCCTGCAAGAGATCATCGATCTTCTTGGACTCGGGAACGTAAAATGGTTTGCGCAGCAAGTGGTTCCAGTCGAATTCGGACGAGGCTTCGATGTAAGGCAAAAGGTCTTTGATGTAAAGCAGGCCAACGATCTTGTCGAAAGACTCTTCGTATACGGGTATGCGGGAAAAACCAGATTCCCGGATCTGGTCCAGCACCTCCGGATACGGCATGTTCTTGTCCAGTGCCATCACGTCCAGACGCTGGGTCATCACCGCACAATGCCCTCGAGTAGCTTCTGTTCCTCGCGGTCGCCCACAGGCTCCTGAGTGAGTTCCAGGGCTTGCGAGAGATCGTCCACCGAGAGGGCATCCTGCGTGGAAGACCTGCCTCCGACAAATCCCTTGTCGAGCAAATTACCGGAGCGCACCAGAACGCGGGAGAGCGGGCGAAAGACCCAGACCGTGCCATAAAGCCCGGAGGACATTTTGCGGGCAAAGCCCATGGCATTGCGCGATGCGTAGACCTTGGGCAGGATCTCTCCAAAGAGCAAAATGAGAAAGGTGATGCCCACCACTTCGATAAGAAAGAGGTAGAGCGCATTTTCTATATACCCAAAGAGATCGGATAAGATGTAGCTCGACAAAATGACGATGCCCACATTGATCAGGTTGTTGCTGATCAGGATGGTTGCCAGCAGTTCCTTTGGTTTCTCGAGCAGTTGAAGGACGCGTCGGTCGGCATCGGTATTTCCCTTTTCCAGATCGCGCAGATCGGCAGGCTGAAGGGCGAAAAAGGCCACCTCAGAACCCGAGACAAAGCCCGAGCCGCTCAGTAGGATGAGTAGGATAAGGATGGGGAGGACAGTAGATAACCAAAAGACCCAGTCGATGCTGAGCAATAAAGAATAAGAAAGAGGGTCGGGGTCCAATAGCGTGCGTCTTGGTGAGACTAGAACGGAAGATCATCTCCGCCCTCCGGAGCCGTTGGCCCGGAAGTGGGTGCAGGCGTCTCTTTTGGCGGAACCTGCTCATCTCGTCCGCTGAGCATGGTCATTTCCTGACAGTTGACCTCTGTCATGTAGCGCGTCTGGCCCTGCTCATCCTGCCAGCTTCGCGTTTGTATTCGGCCCTCGATATAGACCTTCATGCCCTTTCTCAAGTAGCGCTCGCAGATCTCCGAAAGACCCTTGCGCAGAACCACCACATTGTGCCATTCGGTGCGTTCCACCCGCTGGCCATCTTTATTGTTGTATTGCTCAGAAGTGGCCAGTGGAAACTTCACCACCTTGCCAAATTCCAATGCCCGCACCTCAGGGTCGGTGCCGAGATTGCCAATGAGCATTACTTTATTCAGTGATCCTGCCATGTTCTATCAAATATAACCGCTAATGCCGAACGATGTACGCCGCGGCGGCGACCCTGCAAAAAGGCATCGTTCCGCGCATTTCAAAGAGGGTTCTCAAGAGAGCGTTTTCCTTTGGAATAGAAGCATCAGAGCAACGCCCACCGAAATGCTGGCATCGGCCAGATTGAAGATCGGACGGAAGAAAATAAAGTAATTGCCCCCCCAGATGGGCAACCAGTCTGGCAGATATCCCTTGTACAGAGGAAAGTAGAACATGTCCACCACGCGGCCATGCAGAAAGCTTCCGTAACCGCCTTCCTCTGGGAAAAGAGTGGCGGCAGAACCGAGGCTCTCGCTGAAGATCATGCCATAAAAGGCACTGTCGATGATGTTGCCCAGCGCACCTGCCAGTATGAGGGAAACAGAAGCCACAGTGAGCGCGCCCGCATTTTGTCGGATGAGACTGCGCAGCCAAAAGAAGATGCCCACAACGGCCACCATGCGGAACAAACTCAGAAAGAGCTTGCCATAAGAACCACCCAGCTCCAAGCCAAAGGCCATTCCCGGGTTTTCAGTGAAATGGATGATGAACCAGTCCGCGATCTGTATCTCCTCTCCCAATTGGAGATTCAACTTGATCCAAAATTTCAAAAGCTGATCCGCCAACAGGACGGAACAGATGATCAGCGCGGCTCGCTTCAATGTTTATTGCTTGTTCTTGGCGTCAATGCTCATCGTTGTGTGCGGAACCAGCATCAGGCGTTCCTTGCTGATCAGCTTGCCGGTCTCGCGGCATACTCCATAGGTCTTGTTCTCGATGCGCAGGATGGCGTTCTTCAGATCGCGAATGAATTTCTCCTGACGAATGGCCAACTGACTGTTGGCTTCCTTGCTCATGGTATCCGAACCCTCCTCAAAGGCTTTGAAGGTGGGCGCCGTATCGTCGGTGCCGTTGTTCTTGTCGTTGGCGAAATTTTCTCGGAGCACCTGCAAGTCCTTTTCGGCCTTGTCGATCTTCTCTAGTATAAGTTTCTTGAATTCAGAAAGTTCCTTGTCTGAATAACGGATCATATCTTCTGCCATGACGCGGGTATTTTTAATTCGGGGACGGCAAAAATAACAGAATGCTGCTAATGCTTCAGCCGGTCTCTTTTCAACCTGCCGATGCAGCCTTTTCCAGATCGATACGGAGTGGTATTCCTTCCAGATCCAGGGCATGGGCCCGCTCATCCAAGGCAGTTTTCCGACTCCATTCCACGGCCAGTACTTCGCGGCTGATGTATGCCGCGTGCGCATCGAGCGCCGTCCACAATTCTTCGCTGCAATCCACGCCAATTCGGATGCGGTCCGTCAGATCGAGGTCGAGCTCTTTGCGCAGATTCTGGATGCGGTTCACCAGTTCACGGGCCAGGCCTTCCTGCCGGAGTTCCTCGTCGATCTGTATGTCGAGAGCCACCGTCGTCTCGCCCTCACTGGCCACAAGCCAACCAGGGATGTCGTCTGCCATCACTTCCAGATCGCCGTCCTGCAATTCAAATGCAGTTCCCTCCAGATCGAGAGCAAAAGTCTTTTGCTGCTCATAGGCTGCGATCTCCTCCTGTCCCATCTGCGCCACCGCCTGAGACAATGCCTTCATCTGCTTGCCTACCCGTGGACCCAATGCCCTGAAATTGGGCTTCACCCTTTTGACGATCAATCCGCTCGTGTCCTCAAGCAACTCGAGCTCCTTCACATTCACCTCAGAGGTGATCAGTCCGGCCACCGATTCCAGATGGGCTTTTTGGTCCTGATCGAGCACAGGCACGACGAGTTTTCTCAGCGGCTGCCGGACGCGGATCCGCTCTTTCTTGCGGATGCCCAAGATCATCGAGGTGATCTTCTGCGCCTTGCGCATGCGCCACTGCAGCTCTTGATCGATCCGCTTTTCATCCAACTCAGGAAAATCTGCACAATGCACTGAGGATGGGGCGTCTGAACTGCGTCCGACCTGCAGATCACCAAACAAGCGGTCGGCAAAGAAGGGAGCGATCGGCGCCATCAACAAGGCGACCGTCTCCAAACAATGATGAAGGGTGGAGAAGGCCATGAGCTGATCGCTGCCCTGCTCGCTCTTCCAGAATCGTCTCCGGCTCAAACGCACGAACCAGTTGCTCAGATTCTCCACGGTGAATTCCTGTATCGCACGAGCGGCACGCGTGGGCTCGTATTCCGCGTAGGAAGCATCCACCGAAGCGACAAGACTGTTCAACTCAGAAAGGATCCAAAGATCCAGCGGATTGGAGACGGAATGAAGCTCTTTATGATCGGGTGTGAATCCCTCGATATTGGCATAGAGAGCGAAGAAGTTGTAGGTGTTGTACAGGGTGCCAAAGAACTTGCGCTGCACCTCGGCAATGCCTTCGCTGTCAAAGCGAAGGTTGTCCCAGGGCTGAGCGTTGCTGACCATATACCAGCGGGTGGCATCTGCACCAAAACGGTCCATCGTCTCGAAGGGATCCACTGCGTTGCCCAATCGCTTGGACATCTTTTGGCCGTTCTTGTCGAGCACCAGACCATTGCTGACCACGGTCTTGTACGCAGGCGAATCAAAGACCATGCTGGCGATGGCGTGCAGGGTGTAGAACCATCCACGCGTTTGATCGACGCCCTCGGCAATGAAATCCGCGGGGAAAAGTGTATTGAATTTCTCCTGATTCTCGAAGGGATAATGCCACTGTGCGTAGGGCATGCTGCCCGAATCGAACCACACATCGATCAGATCGGACTCCCGGTGCATGGGCTGCCCATCGGAACTCAACAGCACGATCTCGTCCATATGCGGACGGTGCAGATCCACCTGATCGTAATTGGCCTCCGACATGTCGCCCGGCACAAAGCCCGCCAATGGATCCTCATCCATCAAGCCAGCGGCCACCGCCTTGGCACATTCGGTCTTGAGTTCTTCCACAGAGCCAATGAGCTTGCGCTCGCTCCCACTTTCGGTACTCCAAACAGGAAGCGGAATGCCCCAGTACCTCGAGCGGCTCAGGTTCCAGTCGTTCAGGTTCTGAAGCCAGTTGCCAAAGCGGCCCTCACCCGTAGACCTCGGTTTCCACTGTATGCCTGCGTTGTGCTCGATCATTCGGTCCCGTGAGGCTGTAGCCCGGATGAACCACGAGTCGAGCGGATAGTACAGAACCGGTCGGTCGGTACGCCAGCAGTGCGGATAGCTGTGGACGTATTTTTCCACCTTGAATGCCTTGTTGGCCTCCTTGAGCTCAATGGCGATCTCCACATCCAGCCCGCGCTCCGGACGCTCTTCATCCGCGTAATATTCATCTTTCACAAAGCGACCAGCCAAACGGCCCATGGCCGAAATATAGCGGCCCTGCAGATCGACGATGGGCGTCTCCTGCCCTTCCTCGTCGCGAACCAGCATGGGTGGAACACCTGCAGCAGAGGCCACGCGCGCATCGTCTGCACCGAATGTAGGTGCGATGTGTACGATCCCGGTTCCGTCCTCGGTGCTCACAAAATCTCCTGCGATCACCTGAAATGCCTGATCTGCATTTTGAGCGGGCATCACATAGGGCATCAACTGCTGGTATCTAAGGCCGACCAGGTCGCGGCCGTTGCATTGTCCCACAATGCGCCAGGGGATCTGTTTGTCCCCGGGCGTGTAGTCTTCCCATGCGGCCTCAGCGTCTTTTTCTTTGAAGTATTTCGCCACCAGCGGCTTGGCCAGTACCACGCGAATGGGCTTGTGGGTATACGCGTTGTAGGTGGACACACAGACATACTCAATGTCTTCACCCACCGCCAGTGCTGTGTTGGCCGGCAAGGTCCAGGGCGTGGTCGTCCATGCCAGTAGATGGATGGGTTCCGAGCCAAACAGATCTGCCAGGGCATCTGTAGGGTCAACCAAAAACTGAGCGACGACCGTAGTGTCCTTGACATCGCGATAGGTGCCCGGCTGATTCAGTTCGTGGGAACTCAGACCGGTTCCCGCCTTGGGTGAATAGGGCTGAACGGTGTAGCCCTTGTATATCATGTCCTTGTCCCACAGCTGACGCAAGAGCCACCAGACCGTTTCGATGTATTTGGTCTTGTAGGTAATGTAAGGGTCGTCCATTTTGACCCAATAGCCCATGCGCTCAGTGAGTTCCTGCCAGTGATCGGTATACTTCATCACGGCCTTGCGGCAGGCATCGTTGTACTGTTCGATGCTGATGCTCTTTCCGATGTCTTCCTTGGTGATGCCCAACTCCTTCTCCACGCCCAGTTCGATGGGCAGGCCGTGGGTGTCCCATCCGGCTTTTCGCTCCACTCGCTTTCCCTTCAGCGTCTGGTACCGACAAAACAGGTCCTTGATCGTGCGGGCCAGCACATGGTGGATCCCCGGCATACCATTGGCCGAGGGTGGCCCTTCGTAGAAGACAAAGGGTTCGGCATCCTTTCGCAGTTCCATAGAGCGATCGAAGGTTTCTTCATCCTTCCATTTTTGCTGGACAGACCGATGGATCTCCGGGAGATCCAACTTTTTGTATTCGGGAAAACGGCTCATGGATCGCTGTGAATCAGTGCGCGAAATTAACGCATCTTGCGAAGGTCAATACAGGCCTTTGACCGAAAGACCACGGACCACTTTGGAAGAAGAAAAGAATACGACGGGATCATTGGATGGATCACTTCGGGAGCACATTCGCTCCTTCGGTGCTCCTGGCGCTCTGGCCGTACTGGCCTTTGGATACCGAGCTGTTGAGATCTGGCGGGAGGAATTTCCCAGAGATTGGGAAGCCGTGAAGGAAAAAGCACAGGCGCGGAAAAAGGAGAAAGAAGCCGAGGAGAAAAGCGCTAAAAACCGCAAGGCTTGACCAAGAGACCCAAAGTTCTGCTGATCGGCTGGGACGCAGCCGACTGGAAGATCATCGAACCGCTCATGGCTCAGGGACATATGCCAACGCTCAAGAAATTTCTGAGCGAAGGCGTACACGGCAACTTGGCCACCCTGCAACCCGTGCTCTCGCCTATGTTGTGGAGCTCCATTGCCACGGGCAAACGGGCCTGGCAACACGGGATACACGGATTTGTCGAACTCAATGCTGAGGGCAGTGAACTGCAACCGGTGAATGTGACGAGCCGGAAGGTCAAGGCCGTCTGGAACATCCTGAACCAAAAGGGGTACCGCAGCAATGTGGTCTCCTGGTGGCCCAGCCATCCTGCGGAGCCGATCAACGGGGCCATGGTGTCCAACTTCTATCAAAAAGAAGGAAATGCCTTTCCTCCCGACTGGGACCTCGCCCCTGCGACCGTTCATCCGCCCGAGCTCTATGAAACACTCAAGAGCCTGCGCTTCCACCCGTCTGAACTGACCGGATCGATGCTGCTGCCCTTCGTGAAAAAGGCAGCCGAAATAGAGATCGAAAAAGACAAGACCATGCAGGGGGTGATGCGCATATTGAGCCATGCGAGCAGCGTACACAATGCGGCCACTTATTTGCAAGAGCACAGCGAGTGGGATTTCATGGCCGTCTACCACGACGCCATCGATCACTGGAGCCACCTCTGCATGAAGTACCATCCGCCGAAGCAAAAACACATCGATGCGGAGCGATACGAACGCTACAATGAAGTAGTGGCCTCCGGCTATCGCTTCCACGACATGATGCTCGAACGGCATCTGGCTCTGGCCGACGAGGACACGACCGTCATTCTGCTGTCGGACCATGGCTTCCACAGCGATCATCTGAGGCCCAGCGTGCTGCCCAAGGAACCGGCCGCACCCGCACACGAGCACAGGCATTTTGGCATTCTCGCCATGCGGGGCCCGCAGATCAAAAAAGGCGAGACCATCTACGGATCCCGGCTGCTCGACATTGCGCCCACCATCCTCCAGCTTTTCGGCCTGCCCGTGGGAAAAGACATGGAAGGCAGCGTGCTCATGCAGGCCTTTGCCGATCCAGTCGAAGTGAAGATGGTCGATTCCTGGGAACAGATCCCGGGCATCAGCGGACAACACGACCAGCAGCTCAACGAAAACGGTGAGGATGCAAGGGCAGGCATCCAGCAACTGGAGGAACTGGGCTACATCGAACCAATGGGTCCGGACAAGGCCAAGAACATCGAACGCTCGCTGCGCGAGAATCGATACAATCTGGCGGTCAGCTATCTGGACGGACAGCGCTACCGGGAAGCCGCCCGCCTGCTCACCGAGCTTTGGCAGGAAGATCCGGAGGCCATACGCTACCTCGACCGACTGATCCGTGTGCACGTCACGCTCAACGAATTGAAAAAGGCCCAGGAGATCATGGATATGGCCCTGCAAAAACACGACCGCTCTGCAAGGGTCCACTTCCTGCAAGGCCTGATCCACGCGGCGGCCGGGCGGGACCGACAGGCGCTCCAAACTTTCGAGAAACTCTTGGAAATGGCTCCTGAAGATGTCCATCTGATCAACCAAGTGGCCCGCGTCCACCGGATGAAGGAGCGGTACGATGAGGGGGAAAAGGGATACCGAAGAGCACTGGCGCTGGATCCGCACAACTTCACGGCCATGACGGGCATCGGCTATTGCCTCCTCCAAAAGGAAGACTTTGAGCCCGCCCTTGACATGCTGCTGCAGTCGGTGGAATTGCTCTACAGCCAACCGGTGGCACACATATACATCGGGGAGGCATTGAGGGGAATGGAACTCTACGCCGAGAGCGCACAAGCCTTTGAGCTGGCCCGGCGAATGCTTCCCAGCAACGGCAAGATCCTGCACTACCTGCTCGAACTCTATGCGGATCGGCTGGCGTTGCCTGAAAAAGCCAAGGAGATCCAGAGCGCACTCGATCAGCTCCAAAGCGAGCCGGTGATCGTGGTCTCAGGATTGCCCCGTTCGGGCACCTCACTGATGATGCAGATGCTGCACCAAGCGGGCATTCCCATACTCACCGATGAGAAACGTGCGGCCGATGACTCGAACCCCAAAGGCTACTTCGAACTCGATGCGGTGAAGCGGATCAAATCGGACAAAAGTTGGGTGGCTCAAGCTCAGGGAAAGGCCGTGAAAGTGGTGGCCCCGCTGCTTCCAGGGCTTCCCGTTGGCCAGCGCTACAAGATCATCTACCTGAAGCGCTCGCTGACGGAGATCCTGGTCTCTCAACAAGTGATGCTCGGCAAAAGCAGACACGCGGCCCTCAAAAACTTTCCGCTGCAGATGGCCAACAATCTTCAGGCACAGCACGACCGCGCCATCTCCTGGATGCAGCAGCAACCGCATGTGGAATACATCGAGCTGGACTACGAGCAGCTGGTCGGAAAGGACAAAGGGGTGGAAGAGCAACTGCAGGCGCTGCTCAAGGAGGTGGATTTCTCGAGCATTTGGGAGTCCGTGGACGAAAAACTCTACCGCAGCAGGCTGGCCGAATGAAGGGAATCCCGGGTAGACGAGGCGACCAGAGTCCGCCCACATGGTATTCCACAAGCGAGAAAGGGACCGTGAAAACGATTGCGCACTTATTCGCATTTTTGCAGGCGCCCGAACGGGTTTCTATTCAATGAAAAACAAACGCCTTCTACGTTATCTGAGTGCGGCTGCCTCCACAGCTACTGTGGCGCATGCCCAAACCTCGGATGTCATCTATACCGACTTCGATCCGGACATCCTGCTCGAAGGAAATCTGCAAAGCATACGGGTGGATGTGAACCAGGACAGCATCGATGATTTCGTATTCATTGCGGAAGACACCTTGCTGCAGGCGGTCAATGGCTCCTACAACATTGGGCGGTTACGGGCAGGCGGTTATGCCAATGTGCAGAATTTCGTCATGGGCTCGATCCCTTCCCTCTACGGCTATGTGTCCAAGGCGGACCTAGGCGACGAGATCGGACCGAACGAAGAATTCATCATCGCGGGGACGATGGCCATGGCCGTCGACGGACAGAATCCATTCAACGAACCGTGGAATGGCGGCGCCTACGATCAGTACATGGGCTTCAAGATGAGCTATGGAGCAGACAGCAGCCACTACGGATGGATCCGGTTGGATGTGAGTGCCGATGGCAAAAGAGCCCTGATCAAGGATGCGGTCTTCAGCCTGCTTCCCGACACAGCCATTGCGGCCGGTTCTGCCCAGCTGCATCAGCAGGAGTGGACCAAAGATCTGCTCATCCGCCAAGGCGACGGACAGATCGAACTCGAAATCGGCGAAGAACTGAAGGGAACCACCTTTGAACTCAGCGAGCTGAGCGGAAAAAGGATCTGGCAGAAAGTGCTGAACGAAAGCGGTGTGCATCGCTTTCCCCTTCCGAAAGAACGGGCCTTCTATCTGCTCACTGCACACCGGAAAGGTCTGCGGAGCAGTTGGAAGATCGCTCCCTGATCGCTGTTTCAGAAATAAAAAAGCCCCGCAGATGCGGGGCTTTTTTGTTGGTGGATGCTCAGGCCGTCAGTCTCTTCTTCCGAAGAAGCGCAGCAGCATGAGAAACAGGTTGATGAAGTCCAGGTAGAGCATCAGGGCACCAATGATGGCCGTCTTCTGCCCAGCCTCGGAGTCGGCATCCTGATAGACTGCCATCTGCTTGATCTTCTGGGTATCATAAGCGGTGAGCCCAGTGAATACTGCCACGCCAATGAAACTGGTCGCCCAGTAGATCATTTCGCTTTGCAAAAAGATATTGACCAGGGAGGCGATGATCAGGCCCATGACTCCCATGATGGCGATGTTGCCCACCTTGGTCAGATCGGTCTTGGTCGTGTAACCGTACAGGCTCATGGCGCCGAAGGTGCCCGCCGTGATGAAAAAGGTCGAGGCGATGGAAGAAGCCGTGTACATGAGGAAGATCGACGACATGGTGATGCCGTTGATCGCTGAATAGACGAGAAAATACAGCATGGCCTTTTGCGCACTCATGCGATTGATGGCGGCCGTGAGATAGATCACCAGAGCGAGTTCGGCTCCGATGAGCAGCCAGTAATTCAAGCTGCTGCTGAAAATGAATTGCAAGAGGGCCTCATTGCTGTAGACGTACATGGCCGTGAGCCCAGTAAGGGCCAGAGCACCGCCCATCCATGCATAGACATTGGTAATGAACTTGGTGTGATCACTGCTCGCGGTGAACGATACAGGCTGATCGTAGATTCTTGGGTTTTGATCCATGAGATGATTTTATGCGTCTTCAAAGGTCAAAAAACCGACCAATTGCTGCAAGCCGATGGAATCGGACGAAATGTCAGGGATGGCCGCATCTTTGAACTGCATTTTTGGGAACAAAAACAGCAAGTTCTTCCTTTCTTCAAAAACGTTCAAATGAACATTAGTATCTCGTCGATGAGAAGGATCGCCTTGGCCGAGGGGGTCTCCTTCATTCTGCTTCTTGGAATCGGAATGCCGTTGAAGACGATTGAAATTTTTTGGCCCAATAAAGTGCTCGGGATGACCCACGGCATACTCTTTCTCGTATACGTCGTTTGTGCCTGGCAATTTACCCGTGAAAACCAATGGTCATTGAAGAATACGCTTATCCTTATCATGGCTTCTTTCATCCCACTGGCACCCTTTTGGGTGGAGCGCAAGTTGCTGCGCGATCCCGACTGAGGTCTAACTCAACTTCAAAGGCCCGGGAGCCAGCTCAATGGCTTCTTGCCCAGCGGTGAACCAACGGGCCGTATGCGGTCCGCACAATTCTACTGCATTGCCCTGTACACGCAGCCAGCTGCCCTCCCTCAGTCCAAGAACGCCTTGGCTGTTGAAGGCGTGAAATTCCTTGATCCGGGTTTCCCGGGTCTCGCCCATATGGGTGGAGTTCGGATCGGGGTCGAGATAGTGCGGATTGATATTGAACGGAACAGCGCCCAATGCTTCGAAACTTGACGGATGCACAATGGGCATATCGTTGGTCGTTCCCACACTCATGCCGGCCAGGTTGCTCCCAGCGCTGCTTCCCATATAGGCCATGCCTTCTTCCACACGCTGGCGAAGCATGCCCAACAGATCCGAATCGTATAGTTCCTTTAGTAGAACAAAGGTGTTGCCGCCACCGGTAAAAACGCCATCGGCCTCTGCCAGCGCCTGACGAAGATCGGTCTGCCGGTGCAGGCCCTCCATCTTCAGCCCCCATTCTGCAAACTTTCCGCAGGCCAATGCCGCATACTGATCGTGGCTCATCCCTCCCGGACGGGCAAAGGGAATGAAAAACAGCCGGTCCCGACCTGTGAAATGATCGAGCACCTCTTCCTTGAGGTAGTCCAAATAAGGTCTTCCGTGTACGGTGGAAGTACTGGCGAGCAAAAGTCTTTTCATCGCTTGTGCATATTGATCAAAGCCGTCCAGAGTTCTTTTTGTCCCTCACGCAATTCCACCCAAATAGGCCGGACCACGCCATCCCAGACCGAGATGTTGTTGTAATCGCCCATGAAGGTTCGCTCATTGGCCACAAAGGGCTCAGCCGTCAGTCGCTCGTTCACCCAGGTCTGCCCCGCATCTTTGGACCAGGCCCAATACACGTGGTTGCTTCCTCCCTTTTCGTCGTGCCTTCTGTCGTAAAAAACAGCATGCAGGTGTCCACTGGTCTGATCGATGGCGAGCCAGGGCAGGAACTGATCGGCCGAAGTGGAATCGTCGTTGATGCGGATGGCCTCTGACCAGGTGTTTCCGCGGTCCATGCTGCTCTTGAACCAGATGTCCAGATGGCCCGAACGATCGTCCGACCAAAGCACGTAGACTGCGCCGCGAAACGGCCCCTCGCTGTGGTCGCAGACCGTTACCGGCATGCCATTGATCCGGCTGTAGGACGATACCTCCTGAGACCATCCACCGGAGTGCGCTGCGATCGGTCGCTCCTGCGGCCACCAGCTGTTGCCCTCGTCCAAAGAGCGATTGAACCAGATCTTCTCATCCAGCGACCAGGATACGTAGACCTCTCCATGCGGGCCGGCTGCAGGAACTGCTCCTTCCGTGGTCTGGTCGCCGTCCAGGCAATCTCCCTCCTTACTGCTCAATGTCTGGGCCGCTGACCAGCTCTCAGCACGATCGGTGCTGAAGGAGAACAAGATGCGTGAATGGTCGGAGCTGTCCGAGCTGCCGTAGCGATCGAATTCGGTCCAGCTGCTGTACAGACGGGACCCGCCCGGATCGGCCACGGCCCATTCCTTGTCTTGCTGATGCGGCGGACGATGCCCCATGTACGATCCGTTGTTCCATGTGTGCCCGCCATCGTCTGAGCGCTGGCAGACCATGCGGTCCAAAAATCCCGCACCGCCCCAACCGGTACCGCTCGCATCGCCCAGATGCAAGAAGTAGAAGCTGCCGCGGCCATCGGCGATCAGGCAAGGATCGCCATAGACCCCGTGTTCCGATCTGAGCAGGCTCGATGTCCAGGTCTTCCCAGAGTCGTTGGAGGTGTGCACATCGTTCAGCACGCTGCCCGCCACGATGCGAGAAGGATCGGATGGATCGACACAAATGGAGGGCTCACTGGCCCCCAATCTCGACTGCGCCTCAAAGATGCGCACCAAGGGAAACTCGGTCTGCGCCTCGAGGACGGAATACGTACAAAGCAGAAGCAGGATTCGCCACAT
Organism: Flavobacteriia bacterium; assembly: GCA_009921445.1. Classification (GTDB taxonomy): domain Bacteria; phylum Bacteroidota; class Bacteroidia; order Flavobacteriales; family Schleiferiaceae; genus RFXV01. Next base: position 991 of record RFXV01000029.1, on the reverse strand, counting down.
GCTTCTAAGCTAGTATTTTCGTGGGATGCGTCAACGCTTTTACCTTCTGTTCTTGCTGCTTTCGCTCACGGCCTCGCAGATGCACGAATACTACTTGAGCGTGGCGCGCCTTGAATACGATGAAAAGGCAGAGGATTTTGAAATGAGCGTTTGGTTCTTCGCGGACGATATCAGCCTTTGTTTGTCAGAGCGCTCCGGACTGGAGATCGATTGGCAGGAAAAGCAGATCGCTTTGGCCGACAGCCTTTTGAACGACTATTTGTCCGAGCGGCTCTACCTGATCGACGGACAGGACCGAATGCGCCCGATGGAGCTCATGGGGACGCAGCAAGACGGCGAGTTGATCCGCGCCTTCCTTCGGCTACATGCACCCGAGGCCTCTGATTTCCGCGTGCAATTCCTCGCATTGACCGAACGATTTGAAAGCCAGCGCAACCTCTTGCATTTCAAGCGAGGAGAGGCCAAAACCACCTTGTATTTCAAGAAAGAAAGCGAGGCGCAAGCTCTTCAGCCTTGAATACAGAGGCTATTTGGCTGAATGCCCTGCTTGGATTTGAGCACATACTCGACCCCGCTGGCCTGGACCATGTACTCTTTCTCATGGTCTTGGTGGCCCTTATGGACTTCAGAGACTGGAAAGCCGTGCTGTGGGCAGTTACGGCCTTCACTATCGGACACTCCTTGACCCTCGCCTGGGCACCAGCCTCTTTTGTGGAACAATGGCAAGGCTGGATCGAATGGGGCATCCCTTTCACCATACTCATGAGCGGTTGGCTCAATATCCTTCGTGGGGAAAAGGGGAAGAACGGCAGCGTGCGTTGGTTGATGGCGGGGCTTTTTGGCCTGATCCACGGGCTGGGCTTTGGCAATTATTTCCGCATGCTCAGTGCGGGCAGTGATTCCAAGTGGGCCGACTTGCTTCCATTTTCTCTGGGCATCGAATCCGGACAGCTCCTGGTCGTTCTGGCCTTTATGATGCTCTCATGGGCCT
>RFXV01000276.1 GCA_009921445.1 Flavobacteriia bacterium | reverse complement strand
TTGGTAAAGGTCTTGGACCTGTAGACTGAAGCCGTATCCGGCTTCCATTCCACCGTGTAGCTCGTAGCCGCAGGCAATGGTCCGTTCAGGTGCACCCGATAGACGCCTTGCGCCACATTGATCGTCTGTACAGAGTCGATGCCGAATCCGCCGCTGCAGTTTGCCACATTGTTGAAACAAACAGCAGACAAAGTGGTGTCTCCTGTCACATTCAGGTTTCTGTTGGAGATGCTTTCCATTACTGCACTTCCACTCACATACTTACTGAACTTGTAGTCGTTGGATCCAGCGCTCATGGCCACTGTAGCGGAGAAGATGCCTCCGCCCATGTCGGTCATGGCTGTAGCGCCCCAAGAATTGAAGTCGCCTGATACAGAAACGGAATCATACGCGCACTCCGCATTCATATTGACAGACAGGGTCACATTGCCGCCAGTAGAAGGAGGTGTACATACAGAACAACTGTTCCAGCAGACGGTGCCTACTGCAGTGTCTCCAAGTATGCGCAGGTAACGGTTGGTGAATCCGCCCTTGGTCTTGGTACAAGACTCGCCTCCAGCGAAGCTTTCCTGATCGTTCCAGCCGTCCACGGTGAACTTATAGTCAATGGAGTCAGCAGTCAATGGAAGGGTCACTTCCCAAATGCCGCTGCCCATATCGGTCAGTGGATTACATGTACCGCACCAGCCATTGAAGTCTCCGTTCACATTCACAGTAGTGAAAGAACCCGTGTAGTTGCTCATATCCACGCTGAAGGTGACGTTGCCGCCAACAGGTGGAGGTGGTGGAGTGGAACACGTTCCATCCGTCTCACAAGAACCGAAGCAGAAAAGAAGCGTCGTATCCTGAGTGAAAGTGGGCATGATCCGGTCGTTGAAATTTCCTGGATCCGCACAAGAAAGACCCGTCAGATCCTCCTTCGTACCCCAGTCTGCGCTTCCGTTAGGACTGTTGAAGAACACAAAGTTTCCTCCGTTCACTCCATTCACAGTAGCTGTTCCTTCCCAGATGCCGC
>RFXV01000275.1 GCA_009921445.1 Flavobacteriia bacterium | reverse complement strand
CTTGTAGCACAGTGCCTTACGGTTCTCTGTGCATACTCTGCTTGATTGATTGTCGAATTTTGGGTAGTAACGAACACCTTCGTGTATTGATAGTGACTGAGGCAGTAACGACATGCGCTCCATAACCGACGAGCAATTTCGTAGCTGGAGTCACGGTCTTTTACGTTCTGACGAAGAATCGTACGCGGCTCTTTTTGATGCCAGTTATGATGCGCTGTTCAGGTACACGCTGTACATCACGCATGACAAGGCAGCAGCCGCGGATATTCTTCAGGATGTATACCTGAAACTCTGGCAGGTACGCGAGTCCATAGATCCTGATCGCTCCCTTCGAGCGCTCATGTATCAGATGGCTCGAAACTATGCACTCAATCACGAACGACAGAGGAAGCGGCATGCCGCTGAGGCCATCGATGATGACCACCCTTCTGTCAGCTTTGACACAGTGAATGACGATGAATTGGACGCCGCGATGCTTAAAAGGCATCTGGAGCGGTGGATCAGTGAAATGCCTCAGCGCCGACGCGAGGCTTTCATGCTGAGCCGGTTTGAAGGATTGAGCCACGAGGAAATCGCTTCCTTGATGGATCTCGCCCCGAAAACAGTCAACAATCACATCGTCTTGGCCCTCCAACACATCCGGAAAAAACTGGATGGGTTCAGGGAAAGGGAATTCCCTACGGACTCGGGCCTTACATAATATCCACTTGCTTTGATGCACTGCCAATAGAGCAGCGTTTCGAGATAGCCAGGTACGCCCTGCTTCAGTGAACACTGATCGTACATATCAGCCGAACGTCGAGATGCCCTCGGGCTTGGATGCGTCGCAGCAGCACGCCATCCAGCACCTCTGGGAGCTGTGCGGTCAGGTGGAGCCGTCAGTAGCGACCGATAGGAAGGCTGAAACGAGGGCAATGCTCCTGTCCCGTATTGCGCAGGAGAAGCACGTGCCCAAGGGTGCCGACCGTTCCGCTCTTCGCTTGGTTCGCCGCACGTCAGTGGTTCGAACTGCTGCCTACC
>RFXV01000274.1 GCA_009921445.1 Flavobacteriia bacterium | reverse complement strand
AACGAATCTTCATCGGCATCTGCAAGCAGCAGCGACCCGGTCACTCAGGAAGTACTGACCCAAAATGTGGTGGATGCCCCCAGCATCAATGAACAGACCGAGGAAGGCGCAGACAGTGAGCAGGACGAACAAGAACCCGAAAAGAAACCCAGCAATGCACTGGAGAACGCGCTCAATCAGGCATTGAACTCAGGCGGTAGCTCAGAAGGAGACCGAACGGGCGAAGGCGATATGGGTGATCCGCAAGGCGATCCGGATGCACCGCACGGAGATGGCGGCGGCCTTGGAGGAGATGGGAACTACCGCCTGGGAAGTCGGAAAGCTCTGGAAAAACCACTGCCCCAATACGATTGCAATGCCGAAGGCCGAGTGGTGGTCCTCATTCATGTGAACCGCAATGGCCAGGTTGAACGTGCCGACCCCGGCCGTATCACTCCCGACGGCATCAAGAGTACGACCACTTCCAACTGTTTGTACGAACGAGCGCGCATCGCCGCAATGAAAACCCGCTGGCAGGCCGATCCGGTCGCCATGGAAGCCCAGATCGGGTTCATTATCTACAACTTCAAGAAGCGTTGAGCGCCTATTCGGCCACCATCGAATGGCTCTTTGATCGCTTGCCCATGTTCCAACGCCAGGGAGGCGCTGCCTACAAGATGGACTTGAGCCGAACAGAAGCCCTTTGTGCGCATTTGGGCCATCCAGAAAAAGCCTTGCGCATCATTCACATTGCAGGCACCAATGGCAAGGGAAGCCTGAGCCATATGTGGGCAGCCGCGCTTCAAGAGCACGGCTATACCACGGGCCTTTTCACCTCCCCGCACCTAAAGGATTTCCGTGAACGCATCCGAATAAATGGAATACCCATCTCAGAAGACCATGTGGTCGAATGGGTGGAAAAGCACCGCCGCTTTCTGGAGTCCTCAGGCATGAGTTTTTTCGAGATGAACGTAGGAATGGCCCTCGACATCTTCCGGCAGGAGAAAGTCGATTTCGCTGTGCTTGAGGTGGGCATGGGCG
>RFXV01000273.1 GCA_009921445.1 Flavobacteriia bacterium | reverse complement strand
TCAGCTGATGACCACGGGAAAAAACAAAGAGCTCTTCTCGGCTGAAGTATCCGACCGGATGATCCAAAAAGCACATGTTGTCCACGGTGCCAACATGACGCGCAATGAATATGGCAGTCCACTCTTTGCGAACTTCTTCTTTTTCATTACCGGATTTCACGGATTCCACGTATTCTCTGGCGTCGTGATCAACATTGTGGTATTCATCAATGTGATCATGGGAACGTACGCCAAACGAGGCCATTACGAAATGGTGGAGAAAGTGGGGCTGTACTGGCACTTTGTAGATCTGGTATGGGTATTCGTATTTACCTTCTTTTATCTGGTCTAACCCGAAAAGAACTCTTTAAGCATGGCACAGCATCAAGTAGGCGAAAGCGAGCATCACGAGAGCCCTGAGGGAACCCGTTGGATATGGATGGTCTTCTGGCTTCTCCTTGTGATCACCGGAGTTGAAGTTGGATTGGGCATCGCGAAGCCTGCCCTTTTGATGGGCGGCGAGCAGATCGTAGGCACCTCTTATCTGAATATCCTTTTCATCCTTCTGACCCTGGTCAAGGCCTATTACATCGTAGCCTTCTTCATGCACCTGAAGTTCGAGCGGGGGAACCTGATCTGGACCATCGCCCTTCCTGCGGTGATCCTCATCCCCTATCTGACCTTCATCGTGCTGACTGAGGGGAACTACATCAACTTTATGTTGAACTAGTCGTTTTTACGACATGAAGAATGTCCAAAAGTGGGCGGTCCTGGTGGGCGTGCTCATTCTTCCCTTCCTGATCTACTACCTCATTGTCTATTCGGCGGAAGAGAATTTCTTTCAGCCTTTGGAAAGCGTGGGGCCGCCGCAGATCGTTCAAACAGAACAAGGCTGGGACAGCCTGGACTATCATGTCCCACACTGGTCGTTCACGGATCAGAACGGCGAAGAACTTTCCAGCGAAGACCTGAAGAATACCATCTACCTCGCCAGCTTCTTCTTTACCCGCTGCCCGAGCATCTGTCCTTCGATGAATTTTC
>RFXV01000272.1 GCA_009921445.1 Flavobacteriia bacterium | reverse complement strand
CATGTTCTTCATGATCACCTACGGTTCGCTTTGTCTGATCTCGGTACTCAATCACTTTGGCACATCGCCTTCCTATCGACCGACCTTTCGCTCCAAGTGGTACATCAGCCTTGTGGGCTTCGCATTTTCGGTGTGGGTGATGTTCAAGATCAATTTGGCCTATACGGTGGTGGCGGTCATCCTGATGACGGCCCTCTACATCTACGTCAACAATTACCATCGGGAACGGAAAGGACTTTCGAGCATATTCGCCAATTCCATTTTTCAACTCAACCGCAACCTGCAGCTCTATTTGCAGAAGTTCAAGTTTGGCAGGAGCAACAGCGAGTGGCGACCGAGCGCCATCTGCATTTCGGCGGACAGCTTCGAAAGGGACAGCGCTTTTCAGCTTCTGAGCTGGATCTCGCACAAGTACGGTTTCGGCACCTACCTGCACAAGATCGAGGGCTACTACTCATCACAGACCTTCGAGCGTTCCCAGCGGGAGCTCAAACAACTGATCTCCAACTACGGGCAGGACAGCCATGTGTACATGGACACCATCATCTCGCCGTCCTACACATCAGCAGTGGCACAGTCCATTCAGATCTCGGGCATCTCGGGAATGGACAACAACATGGTGATCTTCGAGTACGACAAGGACGAACCCAGCGGGCTTCAGAACATCATCGACAATTTCAAGCTGGTGCGCAGCGGTCACTTTGACGTCTGCATCTATGCTTCCAGCCGAAAGCCCATCGTCCATCGCAACGGCATTCATGTATGGATCAAGCCCACAGACGATGAGAACGCCAATTTGATGATCATTCTCAGCTTCATCATCTTGGGGCATCCGGATTGGGCGAATGGGAACATCTCCATCTTCGCCATCTGTCGGGAAGAGGAAAAGGACAGTATTCGTCAGCAAATGGAAACGCTGATGGAGACGGGCCGATTGCCGGTGACCACACAGAACATACAGATCATCGTTCAGGACGAGGCCCGGTCTTACAAGGACATCATGCTCGAACGATCGGCTCAGGCCGGACTGACTGTGGTGGGCTTTAGAGA
>RFXV01000271.1 GCA_009921445.1 Flavobacteriia bacterium | reverse complement strand
TCCGAGGTCGGCCCTTCGGCAGTTCCTTCGTTGCGGGAGGCCGGCAAGCTCCAGGTCATTGCATTCAGTATCTCCCTTTCCGACATCCTGACCAGTCCCTACTCCCTGATTACAGCGGTTATTGGTGGGGGCATTTTCTCCATGGCTTCGCATGGCACCGATCAACTCATCGTGCAGCGACTCTTGTCGTGCAGGTCGTTGGGGGATGCCCGTAAAGCGCTCATTGGAAGTGCTTTCTTCGTCATGATACAGTTCGTCATTTTCCTGGCCGTCGGAGCGCTCCTGTGGGTTTATTATGGAGGGCAGGATGTTGCAGCGCTCGGGTTGACCAGGGCCGATGAGATCTTCCCCAAGTTCATTGTTGAACAATTGCCAACCGGGTTGGCTGGCCTAGTTCTAGCCGGTATCCTGGCTGCCGCCATGAGTACCCTTTCATCATCATTGAATGCGCTTGCCAGCTCGTCCTTGAACGACCTCCTTGGGGCCAAGGCATCGACTCTTGATGAGGCAACGGGTTTGAAATGGTCTCGCTTTTTGACATTGGGCTGGGCCTTCATCTTTGTCTTTTTTGCCACCTTGTTTGAAAACCAGCAAAACCCCGTGGTTGAGTTGGGGCTGTCGATAGCCTCCTTCACATACGGATCCCTGTTGGGTGCTTTTCTGCTGGGTCTGGTGGTCCAGCGTGTTCGAGAGGCCGATGCCATCTCCGGATTTCTGGTAGGTGTTGCAGCCATGGTAGCCATCATCTTCGGTCTCTGGTCAACGGCCGAAGGTGAATGGATATTCCTGTTCAATCCAGCAGATGGGTTAAAGGAGTCCATGGGGCTGACGGCTCTGGCATGGCCGTGGTACACGGCCTTGGGTGCTGCCATTACCATGGGAATCGGATCCTTGCTTTCAATTCGGCATAGGTAATCCGATGTCGCTATTGAAACGCATATCCTTCCTGCGGCCGCGTGTACGTCCTGTCGGGGATACGCTGGAAGCAGGTGATGTGGCCCTTGAGCGTGGTCGCAAGCGACGTGCACAGGCCGTGAAAGCTGGCTTGTTG
>RFXV01000028.1 GCA_009921445.1 Flavobacteriia bacterium | reverse complement strand
TATCGGTGACCAAACTGACACAGACCTTGGAAAGGTCAGCGCCGTTATCCCTCATGGATTCAAGTAGGCCTTTGTCAACTGCTGTGTAAAAGGTGGAACCGCTGTCCAAAGAGAACACCTCTCCAGATTGATATTGATCACAGACCACACAGCCATCGGCGTTCACTGATGCGTTGTGCGGATTGAGCTGTTCGGAATACATATTTTGGACCTCCCTTGCACTCAGCGGCCTTGACCACATGGCTAACTCATCAAAAGTGCCATTCGGGTGCGCAGGATCGGCCGTCCACCACATGCCGAGTTTGAAACGTGCGCTGGGATCATTGCACCAGAAGTAGTTGTGAATGTTGCTATTATCCACCATCACCTCTACGCCATTCGCATAGATCCTTCTGGGCTGCCACGGTTCAGCCGTGAAGACCAAGTGGGTCCACTGATCCGAATAGGGTTGGTAAGAGAAAGTGTTTGCCGGCCAGTTCGAACCTACGGAGCAACCCGGGAAGGTCTCATACCACACATTGTGGTTGCTTCCATCAAAGCTTGCCATTGCAGTAGCATTGCCATGAGGCCAATTCGGTGTGGGCGTGTTTTGAGCAAAGAGGGTCTGCCTATATGAAGAATTGATCTTCACCCAGAACGAAATGGTGTAGCCCGTCGGAAAGTCAAATGGTGGAAATGAGCCCCAATCATCAATTCCATCCATGTACAAGGCTTCATTGGAACTGCTGTCTTTATCCAAGGCGAGCGAAGGAGCACCATAAAAAATTCCATGGCGCTGGTTGGCGGACGCATCAAATACAGTCAGATTTCCATTCACCTGGGCCAAACTGTCCATCGGATAGTAAGCCTCAAGGCCATTGGCGGGCATGTAGAACGGAACATTTTGAGCATTCAGACCCAAAAGGAACATCCCTGCGAGAAAAGGAAGAATTCTCATGAATAGGTAGGTTTATAGTTTACACGCGAAACTGACCTATTGTGAGAAGAGTAGCTTCACGCCTAGGGGTGAATCGCACTCCGCCACTCAATTTTTTTTTGAAAAAGGTGTGTGTTTACAGATTGTTAAAATACCTGTAAACGTGATACTTAAATTTATTTTTAGGGGAAAAGTACCACTTATAAATAATGCCAATGTGCATCTTGTATAGACAAGATACCGCCCCCTTGATTATTCCATCTGTCGTCCTCCTTTCGCAGGAGAAAACGGGTTTGCAGTCCCTCCAAACGGTATTCCTCTGAACCGAAATCGTCCTTCCACATTTGGTGCATGGCCCAAATGCAATCCCATGCGTGAAATGCGAAGATGTCCGGTTCAGCAGAGAAGCGCTCCCGATAAGCCCGAACAAAATCACCGACTTCCTTTCGCTTGTAGTCCACATGGAAGGTCTTCGGAAAGGCCACACTCAATTCCTCCATGTAGGTTAAGCGCTTTTGCACATTTGTGGGCCACTCGTGCACGGAGAGCAGTACCACACTGTCCGCCAAGGCATAGGCCTTCTGGAGAAGATCCGCCAAATGCGCCGGAGTGCGGCTGAAGTTGATCAGCACCAGAGGACCGGAACCCTGGGCGTGGACGACTCCTTCCTCCGACTCAAATCCCTTCTCTTCGTCTGGGATCCAGAATCCTTTTTTCCAAAAGACATGCACCGAGTCGGAGATCAGACTGGCGAGTGTGTCTCTCATGGCTTGTTCTTCTTCACTACCTGATCCCGCCGCCCAAAGGGTAAGCGAATCACCCAAGTTACCGATCCAGCCGGCCATACGCGATAGGTTCTCCTCCGTACCGGGGTACAGATCCACCAAATGGGCACTGCGTTTGTCGCTCAAGCCCGAACTCAAAGGAGAGAATATGACCGGGCGATCGTCTGTTTGCCACTGTTCATCCAGGAACAGGGCATTTCGGCCGTAGAGCGGCCCAAGGAGAAGATCGGAAGAACGCAATTCGGGAAGCTGAGCCAAAGAGTCGAGAACATCGGCTTCTTCACTTGTATCATAAACCTGCAGATGCACACTGTCCACCAGCTTGGATAAACTGTCCATGGCCAGAAGGACTGCAGCGTAAAAGGAAGATGCCCGCATCCGCATTCGAGCGTTCCTGGCCGTTCGCAGCACAGCAGCATCCAATGTATCTGCACCCGATTCCGAAAAGGGAAGCAGCACGGAGATCCGAAGGCCATTGGTATCGGCCGAAAGGGAATCCGACAGCGCCTTGGAACTCATCCGCTCTGGATTGGGAACGATGATGTAGCGTCCTTCTTCGGATCCTTTGCTCAGTTCGGGATTCAATTCGATCAGATCGGCTTCACTGCAGCCGTAGCGCTCAGCCAAGACCTCCAAGGGTTCGTTCTTCGCAATGCGGTGGAGCACATAAAGCGGCAATTCCTGCTCCTCAGCCTGCTCGTCTTTTGGACCGGAAAGATCTTCCTCATTCACTTCTACCTCCGCAGCTTCTCTCGCACGCTCTTGTTCCAGCGGTGCTGCTGTTTTGGGTTTGCGCAGCCACACTCCGATCTGCAGCGCCCCATTGGCAAACACCTCCATATTCGCCTTTTGCAATGCCTCCACACTGCAGTTCAGCTTTTTGCTGATGCCGTACCAGGTGTCTCCGGCTTGCACCTGATAACTGTTTTTCTTGTCGATCGGTTTTTCGGGTTCTTTTTCTGGGATCTGGATGAACTGACCGATCTGAATGGCATCTCCCATGCTTGGATTCAGGGCCTGAATGGCCTGTACGGAAACGCCGTAGATGCGCGAAATACTGTACAAGGTTTCGCCTTGCACGACCTCATGTGTTTTTACCGACGGACTTTGTGCCTGAAGGGCAGTTGCGCTCCAACAGATAATCAGTACGGTCCAAAAGATGCGCAAATACTTCATTCCCATTCGATGGTTGCTGGCGGTTTACTGCTTATATCGTACACCACGCGGTTGATCCCAGAGACCCGGTTGATGATCTGATTGGATACTTCGGCAAGCAGATCATAGGGCAGATGGACCCAGTCTGCTGTCATTCCGTCCACAGATTCAACGGCCCGCAGAGCGACGACCTGCTCGTAGGTTCGCTCATCGCCCATCACACCGACCGAATGACTATCGAGTAAGATGGCGCCGGCCTGCCACACTTTATCGTACAGTCCGTGCCGTTTGAGCGCTTCAATGTAGATGTGATCGGCCTCCTGCAGCAGGCGGACACGCTTCTTGGAGATGGGTCCGAGAATGCGGATGGCCAGACCGGGGCCCGGAAACGGATGACGGGCGAGAAACTCCTGCGGAATGCCCATGGTCTTGCCCACCCGGCGCACCTCGTCCTTAAAGAGCATGCGCAGTGGCTCGACCACTTTCAGCTTCATCTTCTCCGGGAGACCGCCCACATTGTGATGCGATTTGATCGTTGCGCTTGGCCCGGCTACAGAAACAGATTCGATAACATCCGGATAAATGGTTCCCTGGCCCAGCCAGCGCACATCCACCAGCTTTCCCGCTTCCCGGTCGAAGACATCGATGAAGGCAGCTCCTATGATCTTGCGCTTCCCTTCCGGATCCTTCACCCCGTCCAATGGTCCGAGAAAATCGTCGGTAGCGTCCACGCCTTTCACATTGAGTCCGAGCTGACCGTATTGCTCCAGCACATTCTTGAACTCATCCTTGCGCAGAAGGCCATTGTCCACAAAAATGCAGTGCAGACGATCGCCAATGGCCCGGCTGAGTAAAGTGGCTGCAACGGTGGAATCCACTCCGCCCGAAAGACCCAGTACGACATGATCCGAACCGAGCTGCTCGCGCAATTCCGCCACAGACGATTCCACAAAGGCCTCCGGGGTCCAATCGCCGCTGCAACCGCAGATGTTCTTCACGAAGTTGGCCAGCAAAAGCGCCCCTTCCCTGGAGTGATGCACCTCCGGATGGAACTGAATGCCGTAGGTCGGTTCCCCTTCGATGCGATAGGCTGCAAGGGCCACATCCTCTGTACTGGCCAATTTCACATAACCGGCCGGCAGCTCCTTAATGGTATCTGCGTGGCTCATCCACACCTGAGAATCCTGCGAAAGGCCGTTGAAGAGTTCATTCGATGAGTCGATGTATTGCAGATGGGCCCTTCCGTACTCTCTTGAATGCGATTGCCCTACATTTCCTCCGAAGTGATGCACGAGGTATTGCGCACCATAACAAATACCCAAGAGCGGAACACGGCCCTTGATGCCATCCAGCTCGGGTATGGGTGCATTCTCTCCCGTGGTTGAAAAAGGAGAGCCCGAGAGGATCACGCCCTTGGTTTCGTCGCCCAGCTCAGGAATACGGTGGAAGGGATGAATTTCGCAGTAGGTATTCAGTTCACGCAATCGCCTGGCGATCAACTGGGTGTACTGTGACCCGAAATCAAGGATGAGGATCCGTTCTTGCATGCCTAAAAGTAGCTAATCCGACAGGGCGGCTTTCTATTGTCCGCGACAGAGTTCAACTGATTTTTCCACTGATCAGCGCGAATCCCATCAAGAGCAGAAAGAGACCGACAAGCCGCTGCATCTGCACCCATCGGACCTTTTTCAAAATGCGCTTGCCCAATAGGGCACCACAAATGGCCGAGGCAGAAGCGATGAGTACGGGTTTCCATTGCCAACCAGCAGTGCCAAAATCCTGCCAATAGATCGGAATGCGACTCAGATCGATCAAAACTGCAATGGCTGTTCCAGTGGCCACAAAAGACATGGGCGACAGATCGAGTTTTTTTAGAAACAGGCTGCGCAGCGCTCCCTGATGCCCACTCAGCCCACCAAAGAAGCCACTGAAGAATCCTCCCGCATAAAACCAACGTCCCGTCCACGAAAAGCGCTTCCAGGAGGGCCAGAACTCCATGAGGGTGAAACCGATCATCAGGCAGCCGATCAGAAAGGGAAGCGGACCGACCGTCCAATCCTCCGTGAGCTGCCATGCCCTCATCTGACCCAGACCCACTGTGGTCCACGCCCCAAGGAATGCCCCGGGAATGGCCCAAAGCGCAAAGGAAAAAAGGGTCTTTCGCTCTACCGAACGGATGAGCAGCCCAAGCTTGAAGACATTGTTGGTCAAATGCACCGAGGCGGTCATCAGCAGCGCCAGCTCCACGGGAAAGAAGAGAACGAATACCGGAGTGAGCAGGGTACCCAGGCCGAAGCCAGAAAAGAAGGTGAGCAGGGAGGCAGCAAAAGGCACCAGCACCAAGATCGCTTCCATCAGTCCTTCAGAAAGAGACAAGCAAAGCGATCGCCTTCGGGCCCAATGCCTTTCATCAATTCGTCTACCAATCCCCCGCCAAAAAGCAGTTCGGCCTCGATCCAGTTCATCTGCCGTTCCTGCAGCTTTCCTCCGGGAAAGAGCTCGTTGAGCAACTCTTCAATGGCGCGTACCGTTTCTGCGCGCCTTTTCTTTTCTGAGCGCAGCAATTTCTTTTCCAGTCGCTTCAACTCCTTTTGCTGCCGGGTAAGGGAGGCCTCGATGGCCGCCTTCATTTCGAGTCCTTGGGCGGAAGCCCCTTCCTCCAAATCTTTGGCCCAGAGACCGACCGACCTATTTGCCTCCTGGATACGGGTTTGAAGGTCGCTGCCATCCCAGATCTTTTCGCGCAGAAGCTCATCCTGATCTCGGAACAGGTCCGACGCTGTCCATCCGAGACGCTCCATCTTTCGGGCATGTGCACGACCAATTATCTGAATACTTTGCCGGAGGAAGACCACGGGCATGGGAAGCCTGCTGGCCTCGAATATACCCTTGAGCTGGGCCCAGTAACTCACCTCCGCTGCCCCACCGATATAGGCCACATTGGGCAGGATGCACTCCTGATAGAGCGGGCGCAAAAGGGCATTCGGGCTGAAACGATCGGGCTGTGTATTCAATTCGTTCAGCAGCGCCGATTCCGTCCATTGCTGCGAACCGTCTTCCAGCGCAAATCCCGTGGGATGGCGCTCCAGTCGCTTTCTGTCGGTATCGGTCAGGTAGAACAAGTTGAGCTCCCGCGGATGCAGCTGCAGTTTGTATCGCTCCGAGAGCCGGTCGGAGCTCCTCTTTGCTGCGGAATGGGAATGTCCTTCCTTCAGCTCCTTTTCAAAAAGGGGAAGAGCGCATCTTTTCAGTCGGGCATCATCCGCATCCAAAAGGATCGGTCCGGTATCCCCAAAAAGTGCGTTCAGGAACTTTCGCGTGGCCAGCGACCAACTGATCCCCGCCTGACCATAGGCCGAACGAAGCATGGCCAATATGCGGCTCTGGGTCTTTCCCTGCCCCATGCGTTCCTCCAGTTCCTGAAGAATGGCGTTCAAGTCCGGCAGAGCGGTCCGCCCCACCGATCCAGCCTCAGAGCGCTGAACAGAAAACCGACGGTCTGAAAAATAAAAGTGATCCACCTCGTCAAAATCGTGGTCTTCTGATGCCAGCCAAAAGATCGGTAGAATATGGTGACCGGGAAACTGCGCCTGAATATGAGCGGCCAATCGAACAGCCTGCAGGGCTTTATAGATCACAAGCAATGGACCCGAACCCAACACGAGCTGTTGGCCAGTGGTGACCGTGAAGGTCATTGGATCCTTCAATCGCTCGATGGATTCCAGTCCAGAGTGTTTTGCACCGATCTCGGCATACTGATCCTTCAGTACTTCGCAGAGTGCCGCTCTGTTCGAAGCGGGAAAATCAGCTCTCTGCCCGAGAGCGTCGCTGATCGAATCAAGCTTTGGAGCATGGCTGAAGAAGGAATCGATGAACTCCTTTTGCTCCAAATAATCCAAGACCAATGGCGAAAAGCGACGGGTCTGCTCCAAGGGCAGATATTGCCACTTGGGAAGGGAATCCGTCTTTTTCTGACTCATAATCTTTTGAACAGATCCTTGATTTCCTCCGGGCTGATGCGCTTCTGCCAGTCGTGCCCAAGCGCGTGGATCCACATGTGCGGCAGATTCCACGATACCTGAGCCATCGCGCTGATCTGCTCATCCGACCAATCCCTGGAAAGCCCTTGCGGCAGCTCCACCGCATTGGTGCCCAGCATCTCTTTGAACTCGGATACAGCCGGCCCATAGAAATCTTCCAGATGCTGGAAGGCCACGCAATTGGCAAAACCGTGGCGATACCCGAGGATCTTGGACAAGCCATAGGAAAGCGCATGGCAAACGCCCACCTCGCTGTAGGTCAGACTCCAACCGCCAAAAAGGGAAGCGATCATCAACTGCTCGTCGTTCTTGGGGTTCTGGCCCGCATCGGGTCCGAGGAACACTTCTCTGCACAACCTCAGACTTTCGCCTCCATAGGCTCTGGAGAAGGCGTTCTGATGAATGCCCGTCTCGCTTTCTATGCAATGGATATAGGTGTCCATTCCGGTATAGAACCAGTGATCGCGTTCGACAGTTGCCGGGAGTTCCGGGTCGAGAATGACTTGATCGAAGACCGTCCAGGCGCATTTCAGTCCGAGTTTCTTTTCCGGGCCAGTGAGTACTGCTGTTGTACTGCACTCTGCTCCCGTGCCCGAAATGGTCGGAATACCCAAATGGGGAACACCGGCGTGCTTGATCAGATCGAGGCCCTGATAAAGACTTGAGCTTCCTTCCTGCTTCAGCATCAGGCTCAGCGCTTTAGCGATGTCCATGATGCTGCCGCCGCCCATGCCCACAACGGCCGAAGGCACACCGATCTGTTCGATGATCTGGTCGCGCAGCCGATCCACCTGCTGGGTGGTCGGTTCGTGTACATCACAATCTTCGTAGCACACAACATCCTCAGAGCGTATGCCCAGTTTTTCCAGCAGCGCATGGTCTTTGAAGTAATGATCGATCACAAACACCACGCTTCCGCTGCCTTCGTTTCGCCAAGCCTGAAGTTGATCGGGTACCTGAGCGATAGCTCCTCTTCCAAAGACGAGCTTATCTATGTTGTGAAGAACCTTATGCATGTCCGGCCAATACGGATGAAAGCACACGGGTCATGGTGGCGCAGAGTTCGTCCATCTCTTTCTCGCTCCAAGTGACCTTGATCCCCAAAGACATCAGGCGTCCGATGGAATGCTGGGTCTGGGGCAAGTGCAAATTGGCATAGTCCTGAGGAGCGCCCAGCTGGTGTATGGCCATTTTGAAGGGAGACTTCAATGCCTTCAAATGCGCCCACTGATTGATGAAGTGGTATTGATTGGTGAACCAATAATTCACACCCACTCCTGCATTGCCCAATTCATGTGCGGCTTTTTCGGCCAGCGGCTGATCGGGCATGAAGAAATTCAAAAAGGTTCCACTGTCTCCCTCCGCATCGGGCATAGGGCGAAAACTCAGCCCTTCAATGGCGGACAGACGCGATTTGATGTAGGCTTTGTTTGCCCGCTTGGCATTGCGAATGCGATCGATCTTGCGCATCTGTGCCAGTCCAACAGCCGCATGCAGTTCACTCATCCGGAAGTTGGTGCCCAAGATCGGGTGTTGTTCCATTCCACGATTGTCTCCAATGTGGTCGTGTCCGTGGTCTGAGAACTGCTGAATGTGATCGTAGATCTCCTTTTCATTGGTCACGCAAAGACCTCCTTCCCCTGCCGTCACGATCTTGAAGAAATCAAATGAATACGCGCCGGCCTTTCCAAACAAGCCCACTGACTTCCCTTTGTAGAACGCCCCAAGGGCCTGTCCGGCATCTTCGATCAGCGTGAGATTCCTTCGCTTGCAGACTTCCATGATGGCATCCATATCAGCCGCGGCACCGCACATATGGACAAGCAGAACACCTTTGGTATTCGGCGTGATGGCCTGCTCGATTCCTTCAGCTGTAAGGCAGAGATTGTCATCGACCTCAGCGAATACCGGCAAACCGCCACCCAGAAGAACGCCCTCGATCGGGGCAATGTAGGTAAAAGGAGGAACGATGATCTCGTCGCCAAAGCCCAATCCAGAGGCCGCCATGACCGCTGCCACCGCCGTGGATCCACTGCTCACCGCATGGGCATGAGCAGCCCCAGTGAAAGCGCGGACCTCTGCCTCAAGGTCTCTGGCCTTCCAGTGTCCCTGGCGCATGGCGTCGTGGTTGTAGCGGAACAAACAGCCTGTTTCCAGCACGTCGTTCACCTCCTTGCGTTCTTCCGCACCGAATAGATCCATTCCTGGCATAGCGATCGAATTAAGGGACAAAAATAGGGTAAGTTTGAGGCCGTTAATCCTGTTCGATGAATGCGATCGGAATCATACCTGCACGTTTTGCCTCCACCCGCTTGCCGGGTAAGCCCCTAGAAGATATCCACGGAAAACCCATGATCCAATGGGTGTACGAACGGGCATCCACACGACTCGAGTCCGTTTATGTAGCCACAGACGATGAACGCATCCGCAGCGCCGTGCATTCATTTGGTGGCAAAGCCATCATGACCCGACCCGATCATGTGAACGGCAGCAGCCGCTGCTGGGAGGCTTTTCAAGAGATCAGTGCCGATACCGGAGAACACTTTGATGTCGTCTTGAACATCCAAGGAGACGAACCCATGATCGAGCCCGAACTGCTCAGCGGATTGGTGGCTTCATTTGAAAACAAGGAGGTGGAAATGGCCACATTGGTCAGTCCGGTGCGGGATAATAGAGACCTACTCAATGAGAGCGAGGCTTTTGTCGTCATGGACAAACATCAAAATGCGCTGTACTTCAGTCGTTCGGTCATTCCGTTCGTAAAAGAAGTCAAGCGATCGAACTGGTTGGAATCTGCTCGTTTCCATCGGCATCTCGGTCTTTATGCTTACGCGCCGCATGCCTTGAAGGCCTTTCAGGAAATGGAGGTCAGCGCATTGGAAATAGCGGAGGGACTCGAGCAGAACAGATGGCTCGAGAATGGAAGAAAAATTCGATGCGTCCTTGCAGAAAGCCAGAGCATTCCTGTTGACACCCTCATCGATCTGCAGCGGGTTCGGGAGCTTATGCCGGAATAACCTGGAAGGTCTCGCTCTGTAATTCCATGCCATTGAACTGAATCCAGATCTGGTAGGCTCCGTAGGTCAAAGTAGCGATATTCAACGGATAGTTTTTTCGTTCAGGTCTTAGCTTGAGTTCCATAAGCGGTTCACCTATGCAACGCCTTAGACCTAAAGTGTATCCTGCCTCAGGAACTTCAGCACGGATGAACACTTCCTTGTCACCTCGCTCTAACTGCAAATCGAATTCTTTAGTCAAATTATTCATGTCAGAAATAACTTTCAAAAAGATTGCTCAAAAATATGTCAGAAAAACAGAAAAAAGAGAGCGTGTCATTAAACTTTAAGAGTGTTATCCATAGCTTTATTCACAATATTGGATACTCAAAAAAGATACTGAGGACATAATAAAACAGCGCGGAAAGGCGACACACTGTTACATAAAATATTCTGATTTTTGTAAGCTCAGTACTTCAATAATTTTTCAATCGACCTTTCGAGACGGGCCGAAGCCAAAAATCCGGCCTCGAGTTCTGCAGCAAAGGGCACGGGAAGATCTTCTGAACCGAGGCGCAGCACGGGCGCATCAAGGGATTGGAAATTCTCTTCCTGCAGAACAGCAGCGATCTCCCCTCCTATTCCTCCGGTGAGCACATCTTCATGCAACACCATTACACGTCCGGTCTTTCGCACACTTTCGTGCAGTGCCTCCCAGTCGATCGGCGCAAGACTTCTCAGGTCGATGAGTTCAGCATCCCAATCATCATGCTTGGCCAAGACATCCATTGCCCAATGCACCCCCATCCCATAGGTGATGATGGTGAATTGACTGCCACTTCGCAGCAACCGTGATTTTCCGATGGGTGTGTGGAATCTGTTCGGCGCCACATCGCCACGAACAGCACGGTAGAGCGCCTTGTGTTCAAAAAAGAGCACGGGGTTCGGATCGTCCAGTGCTGCATTCAAGAGCCCCTTGGCATCTTCGGGAAAAGCCGGATAAACGACCTTCAGGCCCGGCGTATGCGTGAACCAGGCCTCATTGCTCTGACTGTGGAACGGACCTGCGGCCACACCTGCCCCCGTGGGCATACGAATGACCACATCGGCTCTTTGCCCCCAGCGGTAGTGGATCTTCGCCAGATTGTTGCATATCTGGGTCATCCCTTCGGATACGAAATCGGCAAACTGCATCTCCACCATGGCCTTCATTCCCTTCATGGACAGCCCGAGTCCTGCACCGATGATGGCCGATTCGCAAAGCGGCGTATTGCGCACCCGCTCGGGTCCATAGCGTTCCTGCAAACCTTCAGTAGCCTTGAATACACCACCGTAGGCCCCGATGTCCTGGCCCATAAGAATAAGTTCCGGGTGCGCTTCCATGGACTGATCCAATGCCTCCGAGATGGCATCCAAAAGGCGCATCTCCCTTTTGCTTCCTTCGGGTGCCTGGGGGATCGTTTCTGAAGCCGCAAAGAGATCAGTGCGCTCCTTCTCCAGATGG
The DNA here is from genome assembly GCA_009921445.1 of Flavobacteriia bacterium. Taxonomy (GTDB): domain Bacteria; phylum Bacteroidota; class Bacteroidia; order Flavobacteriales; family Schleiferiaceae; genus RFXV01. The sequence goes on along the minus strand of RFXV01000028.1, from coordinate 3,433 downwards.
AACTCCGGACGCTCTTCTGCATCGGCGGCCTCCAGTGCAGTTTGGATCTCTTGCTTCAATTTCGACCGGATCTGCTCGATCTTTTCTGTATCGATCAAGCCTTCGTTGAGAAGATGTGCTTCGTAGGTTTCCACCGGATCCTTTGTGGCCCACTTTTCCTGAAGACCTTCCGGATAGTATTTGGTTCCGCTGGCCTCCTCATGCCCGCGCATGCGAAAGGTCAGACACTCGATCAGTACTGGTTCAGGCCGTGAACGGATCTCTTCGGCCAAATTCTGGACCGTTGCATACACCTCAAGGAGGTTGTTGCCATCCACCTGGGCCGTTCTCATGCCGTAGCCAATGCCCTTATCGATGAATTGCTTGCAGCGGAATTGTTCGGAGGAAGGCGTGCTCAATCCCCATTGATTGTTCTCCACCACGAACAGCACCGGAAGCTGCCATACGGCAGCTGTATTCAGGGCTTCATGAAAATCGCCCTCACTGGCTCCGCCGTCGCCGGTGAAGACCAAAACGGCCTTTTCTTCCTTCCGCACCTTGTGCGAAAGCGCAATGCCATCGGCCACACCCAGCTGAGGGCCCAAATGGGAGATCATTCCAGCAATATGGTGTTCCGGGCTTCCAAAGTGGAAACTCCGATCGCGTCCATTGGTGAAGCCACCCTTTTTTCCCTGGAATTGCTTGAACAAGCGGTCGAGCGGTATACCCCGAGCGGTGAACACACCCAGATTCCTGTGCATGGTGCATAGGAATTCATCGGGCTGCATCGCCGCCGCACAGCCCACACTGATGGCTTCCTGTCCATAGCCACTGAACCATTTGGAAATTCGTCCCTGCCGCAGCAGGATCAGCATTTTCTCTTCTATCAGCCGGGGCAGGAGCAGTTGCTCGTAGAGGTCCAGTTTCTTTTCAGTGCTGATGGCATACGAATGGAAATCCATGTTCGGTGATCAGGAGGTGCGGAGCAAATGTAATCAGGGGGCTGATTCCCCTCTAACGATGGAAAAAATCATAAATCCGAACAACCAAGAATCACTACCTATTTCTTTGCTACCGTGATACTTTAAACAAGAGGGAATCTCTTGTTAATCTTAGTTTCTTTTTTTTAGCCTCGTCACGCGATGACTCATTGAATTATTATTAAAAGTGGTGATTCTCAGACGCCGAACCGAGCTCCCAATAAAATGAGTTTGAACACAATTACAGCCCGGCAGACTATTTAAATATCCAAGGCAAAACTGATAACGCGATAGAACACATTATTTCTCCTTGCAGGACGGCGAGGAGTCCACGAAATCCAGAACCAATGAAACAAACTCTACTCTTCGCTCTCTTTTTCGCCTCCATTGTCTGCTTTGGCCAGGTCAATCCAAACAATGCCTACACCAATTCGCGTGGTTGTATTGTCTGCGATCTTTACGCAGCTGGAGATACATTTTCGCTCGACGCAGGAGCCACTTGGTATACTGTCGTGGATCGACCACTGCTCGACACCATGCGTGTCAATGGCGTTGATATGAGCAAAGTCTGTGTGAGCCTAGTGACGGATATGTCTGCGCTCTTTCAGAACAAGAATTCGTTCAACGCGGACATCAGCTCTTGGGATGTGTCCAATGTGACCGATATGAGTGGTATGTTCAGCTTCGCCCAAGCCTTCAACCAAGACCTGTCATCGTGGTGCGTCACCAACATTCCCACACAACCATCCAACTTCTCTTCATATAGCTCACTTACTGCAGCCAACCACCCCGTTTGGGGAACCTGCCCGCCGGCCGGACAGAATAAGTCCGTTGCTTCTGGTGCCAACGGCTCATCCGATCAGCCGACTGCTGCGGCAAAAGGCGAAGAAGATGTTCGGGTGCTGATCTACCCCAACCCTACTCAAGGAGTCTTCTATGTGCAGTCGGACAAGGAAGCTTCCTTTATCCTGGTCAAGAATCTGAGCGGCAAGACGATCGCCCAACAGCCGGTGAATGGAGTGGAAACCCGTCTGGATCTGAGTTTGTATGCCAGCGGCATCTATCTGGTGGAAGTGCATGGAGCCACTTTTGTGAGCACCCACCGCATCATAAGGAACTAATCCAAACCACATTCTAACTTAAAGGGCCCCGAGATCTGGGGCCTTTTTTGTTGATCGAGGAAAATCTTCGTTTTCCTAGCATGCTAAAGTGGGCTATTCAGATCGGCAATGGGTCAAAGACCGTAGCTTTGATATTCCTTCAGATGTCGCTCGTCACACTCACCACGGATTATGGAAGCCGAGACCCTTATGCGGCGGCGCTCAAAGGGCGTCTGTACACTGAGGTGCCCGATGCTTGTATTGTGGACATCAGCCATGAGGTAAGCCCATTGCACTTGGAAGAAGCCGCCTTTCTGCTCGGCCATTCATTCGGTCATTATCCGAAAGGAAGCATTCACCTGGTCGCTGTGGATGAGGGACACAGCAAAGAGGTCCGTCCGCTGATGATGCTCAAGGAAGGGCACTGGTTCATCGGCCCCGACAACGGCGTCCTCCACATGATCCGTCCGGAGATCCGGGCAGACCAACTCATTGAGATCGACTTGCGATCCGAGGCCACAAACTTTCCTGCGCTGGACATCTATGTTCCTGCGGCGGCCCACCTGCTTCGGGGCGGAGCAGTCGAGCTGCTGGGCCATCCAACGGATACGATGATCGAAAAGAAGATCATGCGGCCCACTTTGGGCAATGAGAAGGCGTCGATCACAGGGATCGTTCAGCACATCGATGCCTACGGCAACCTCATATCCAATATTCCCGGCAGTTGGATCAAAGAATACCAAGGCGATCGCTCTCTGGAGATCGACTTGGGCAGAAGACAGAAGATCTCCAAACTCTGCACCCATTACCGGGAAATGGACGATGGATTGCCACTGGCCCTGATCAATTCGATGGGCTATCTGGAGATCGCTGTCAAGCGGCAAGCCGGACCGGCCAACAATGGCGCCAGCCAATTGCTCGGACTATATTTACGCGACCGGATCGAAGTCCGATTCACATGATCAGACGAATCGTGAAAATGGAGTTTCGGGCGGGTGCAGGCGAGCAATTCGAAGCACTCTTCCGAAGCACTGCGCCGCACATCAGGGCGCAAGAGGGATGCCAGCACCTGGAACTCCTCCGCGAGGAAGGCGGTTCAGCAGTCTACTTCACCTTCAGCATCTGGCAGGATCAGGCAGCTCTTCAGGCCTACAGAGAGTCTGAGCTCTTCGCCCGTACCTGGAAGAAGACCAAAGCCCTGTTCGCCGACAAACCCATGGCGTGGAGCACGCAGCAACTCGAAGTACATTTATGATCGCCTTGCTTTTCAAAGAGATCCGTGCCTTTTGGTATTCGCTCACGGGGACCGTCGTGATCGCTACCTATCTGCTGATCAACTCAGCCTTTTTGTGGATCCTCAAAGGGCAGTTCAAC
>RFXV01000270.1 GCA_009921445.1 Flavobacteriia bacterium | reverse complement strand
AAGCGCGAATGCCACCCATACTCCTGTGCCCCTTGAGCGCAACCAGGCCATGGTCTCCCGCCTCCTTCAGAAATGCGGATTCCAGGGCTGCACTGGGTAGGTTGAAGGTCACATTCATGTTTGATCTGGCTGACGCCCGTGCATGTCCGCGATAGAACTCAGAAGCATCGATCTGCTCGTAGATGAGCGCTGCCTTCTCGTCATTGCGACGCTTCATATCAGCCAGCGAACCACAGCTCTTGATCCATCGAAGCACCTTTTCGACCATGTAAACCGAGAAGACCGGTGGTGTATGGAAGAGCTTCGAAGCGTGCGTACGGTAATCAAGAACCGTTGGCAAACCGTCAGGGATTCGCTTCAGGAATTCGTCCTTGACCAATACGACTGTCACACCGGCAGGCCCGATGTTCTTCTGCGCTCCGGCATAGATCAGGCCGTAACGCTCGAGGTCTATCGGACGGGACAGGAAATCGCTTGAGGCATCGCAGACAAGGGGTACATCGATGATCGGGTCGTCCTGAAATTGGGTCCCAAAAATAGTGTTGTTGGACGTGATATGTACGTAGGCAGCCCGATCGCTGATATCCCAATCACCCGCGGCAGGGATATGGTCATGCCCGGTTTCCGCGCTACTGGCAACTGCCCTTGCCTGTCCCACCAACGTGGCTTCAGCGAGCGCCTTCTCTGCCCAGGCACCGGTCACCACGTAATCGCCCGTTACCCCCGAAGTCAGAAAATTGAGAGCCGTCTGATAAAACTGCAGCGAAGCACCGCCCTGCAAGAACAGGATGTGCCACTCTTCCCCCATTCCCAATAGATCCCTGAAGTGCTGCCGCGTGGTTTCTGCCAAGGCAGTGTACTGCGGGGACCGATGACTGATTTCCATGATGGAAGCACCGGCGTCCTTGTACACGAGCATCTCCTCACGTGCTTCTTCCAGTACGTCAACAGGCAGGGTACCCGGACCCGCTGAAAAATTGAATAAACGATCCATGGTCTGCGCCGAAATAGATGGTAAATGAGTGTGGTCTTTTTGGGGGATGGATCAAAG
>RFXV01000269.1 GCA_009921445.1 Flavobacteriia bacterium | reverse complement strand
GAGTATCGCTCAAGAATATCGGTACCGATCTTGAGTACTCTGGTGTTGGTCTGACGCAGCAGGTTCGCCTGCCAAGCCAGCCTGGTAACGCAACGAACAACGCACTCGTCTTTGAGAGCGAAGGTGTTTCTCTGCCATCGCTCCTCAACTTCGGTGTCGCCTACTCGCGCCAGATGGCCGAGGGTACTGTCGTTACCGTACTGGGTAACTTCCGTTCGAACTCGTTCGATCAGGACCAGTACTCTGGCGGTGTAGAGATCGGGTTGTTCGACATGGTGTACCTGCGTGGCGGTATGGATATCGTCGGCGACCAGGATCTGTCCTTCTTCACGGGCACCAACTTCGGTGCCGGTGTGGACCTGGACCTTTCCGGAACGCGTCTGCAGGTTGACTACGCTCTGCGTTCAACCGAATACTTCAGCAATGTCTCCATGATCACGGTTGCTGCCGATCTGTAGATCGACACTGCCTGATCGGTAGATAATTGCCGATTGAAATACATTGCGGGGTGGATCTTGCGACCAGTGGTCGCATAAGATCCACCCCGCTTTGTATATAAAGCCATTGGGTCACGCTGGTGGACACATGGTAGGCTAGACCATCCAAGGATGGCTCCCGTCACCAAAGAAGAAGTCTCCTTTTCCGTATGGTTTCTATGCGATCATCCTTTGTAATGCTGCTGGTAGTTCTACCATTTGCGATTGCGCTGGGATGTTCTACCACGGAAGAACAGCAGATAGAAGACAACTCACCGGCCATTGCTTTCACAAACCTCGGTCCAGAGGCTGAATTTGTAGGTGATGCGGCATGTTTCGACTGCCACGAGGACCAGTATCGTGGATTTCAAGAGCATGGTATGGCCAACTCCTGGTTTCTGCTGACTCAGGATGTAGCCGTTGAAGAGTTCGGTTCTGAAATAGTGGTTGATTCTACCACGGGCCTCCACTACGAAACAGTAGCCTCTGATTCAGGATACTATCAAGTAGAATACTTGCTCGACGAGGACGGTAACCGTGTTCATGAGCTGGCTAGGCACATGGAGTGGGTCGTG
>RFXV01000268.1 GCA_009921445.1 Flavobacteriia bacterium | reverse complement strand
TCCTTCGGTGACGCGCTCCAGTTCCCAGATGGTTTCTCCTGTTGCGGGATCCAGTCCCATCACTTGGCTGCGCTTTTCTTTGACGGAGTCGGTGTGAAAAATGAGAACGCCATCGACAATTACGGGAGAAGCGGCGAAGCCGTGATCAGAAGTGAAAGCCGTCCAGTCACGCTTCCAGAGCTCCTTCCCATCGTGAGAGAGGGCGATAGCCTCCGTACTTTTTCCTGATCCCCAAACGATGAAAACGGCAGCTGCATTTGCGACCGGTGTGGACGAAGCAAAGTTGTTATACTTATGCAGATTGTGTTCGGCGACGGGAGCAGCCCAGGTCCACTCTTGCATGCCAGATGCGCAGTCGTAGCATTCGACACGGCGCTCGCCGGAATCTTTATCGAATGAAGTAAGAAAAAGTCGATCTCCCCATAGGACAGGTGAGGAATGTCCAATACCGTCAAGCTTGATGGCCCATTCGTAGTCCGCTTTCGTAATCTCGTCAGGCAATCCTGCTATTTTCCCTACACCATTTCCATCTATGCCGCGAAATCGAGGCCAATCTTGGGCATAGTTAGCCACCGGCAACAGGGTCGCGATGAGGGCTGGGACAAAAAAGAGGGAGCGACAAAACATCATTTCAGAAGAGCTGAGAGTATTGGTTGCATATGCAACCAAGGCGACAAGTCCCTGCTGTGCAACTGGATTCAGCGGCGTGATAAAGAAAAGGGTTTGAGGAAATCGCACAAAGAGTTTTACTCCCCAAACTCCTGAATCGCTTCCAGAAATGGGGTCATATACTTCTCTGCTTTCTTGGGGCCGACGCCGCGAATCTTCAGGGCCTGAGCTTCGGAGGTCGGGCGCAGGCGGGTGAAAAACTCCAGAACCTGATTGCTGAAGATCACATAGGAAGGAACTCCGCCTGCTTCTTTGGCAAGGCGCGTGCGAACTTCTTTCAGCTGTTCGAAAAGCTCCTCATCAAAGGCCAGTTCGGTCAGATTCGTTGCACTTGATCCCGCGGACTCCACCGCAGCAAGGTGACCCCGGTCGGGCCACGAAA
>RFXV01000267.1 GCA_009921445.1 Flavobacteriia bacterium | reverse complement strand
TCGACCCCCATTTCGTAGTTGTAAGGGGTGTAAAGCGCTGAAATTCGTCGGATCCCCTGGGGGCCGAAGCGCGTTCCGGGTCGGTAGGTGGTTCCGCAGTCGTGGGGTACACCAACGATGGCCACGTCGTAGTTGCCCACTTGGTTCACATCTTCCAAGTAGGGCGCCTTCATGAAAGTGTTGATGCCGGCGAAATGCGGCAGCTCCCCTCTGGAGAAAGTGGAGATGTTGCGGTCAACAATGCTTTCGGCGGCTTCAAGCCCGAAGCGTTTGGCCTGGTCAACTTCTTGCTGCCAGCCAGTGAGTGGAAGCTTGCGTTCCTTCTCGAGTGCCTGCATGCCTTCGCTGGGATGCGAACGCTGGAAGGCCCCTGAAGGGTCCGATGGGGATGACATCAAACAAGGGAGTGTGCGTTGAGGCGGTCTCCCGGGCTTTTGTCCCTCCGTGCAACCGGCAAGGCCGGTGGAAACCTCTTGGACCAGGCATCCCCGTGAAGAGATCGGAACCCTAGGTTTCATCCGCAATTTCACTGTCTGCGGCTTTGTGCTTAGCGTTTGCTCAGCACGAATGATTGCTGTGAGTGAATCCTTCGGTGGTCTGCCCAACAAAGAGTTGAGTTCTGGTGTGTCGCAGTGGTGGCGCGAACGGGTTCAACACCTGATTGATTGCGGCCGGGCTGAGGATGCCCGCTGCCTTTACCTGGAGTTCGGGGAGGACAGTGCAGGAACGCTGGGTTTCTGAAAAACTGCATAAAAAAGGAGGGTTCCCTAGGCCCTCCCGGAGTCGACGCATTACCCCTCACCGGGGTGCACCAAGTGTTACGTGCTGAACACTCAAGCGCTGTAAGTGTTGATACTTATTCTTGGCCGCAACGATCAACTTAAGGATTGTTCCTGACGCCGCAGAATTTCATAGGCCTGCCAGAGACCTTCAACGTCAGAGCACACGGCGTGTCGATTGCAGACCCGATAGCGGCCCTGGCCGATGGCATCAATGGTTGTGCCCTTGGAGGTGGCACAGATGCGACTGATGCTCTCCATGGGATTTGCTCAGTGGATCAAGGATCTACAGCCGTGAGGG
>RFXV01000266.1 GCA_009921445.1 Flavobacteriia bacterium | reverse complement strand
CACGTGCTCGCCCGTAGAGCGCAGCACACGACGGATGGATCCTTTTCCTTCCTCCCGGTAGCGATGGACGAGATGCACACCGGCATCGTTTCCGATGCCCAGTACGGCAGGCAGTACGATCAGGTTGTAGAAGTTGAGTGCGGCTCCGAAGAGTTCCACGAGAAGCAGCATCCAGAGCACACCGATGATGAGGGGCAAGAGGGCCAGCAAGGTCCAGCGCAGCGTCGTGAAATTGAGGTACATGAGCGCGGCCACGATCAGGAGGGTTGCCAAGACCATCCAGGGCGCCTCCGAGCGCATGAGTTTGAGCATGTCAGCCGCAACAAGAGCGGTGGAACCAGCGTGATGTAGGGTCCCGTCCACCGTTTCAATGGTGCCTACATCATCTGAAAACGCCATCGACTGCCGGCCATCCGACAGGCTGTTGAGGGGGTATATGATGACGAAATTGCCCAACTCACCCTGCTTGGAGGTGAACTGCTTGCGCAGGAATGCAGGCACCTCTTCAAAGCGCAGCGCTCGATCGGTCTTGCGGGCGGTCCTGATGATCCTCCCAACCCCGATGCCATCTACGCCGGCGCCGTGTTTCGTCTTATTGCGGAACTCAAAGATCCCATAGAGGTCAAAATGATCATCGATACGGGCAGCAGCGGACATTTCGGCCACCCTCATTTTTACAATCAGTTCGAACGCTGGGCGGACAACACTCCTGTCGAGGTCGTTCGACCGCGACAGGAAGTTGAAAGCACCAACACCGGTCAAGTTCGTCTGTTGGCTGCTGAACTTGGCGCACATCAGATTCGAGTAAATGGAGTAAACCCAGATGGTGTTGTTCGCGGTTCTGGAATCTTCTCATCTGGTTGGGGTGCTAACCGCGCCGCTGTATATGGTGTTGAAGAAGAGAAGTTAGGTGAGTACTACGCACAACGTTCGATTTTGAAGCGAGAAGTACTGCCGGAAAATATTGCTGCAGCGGTATTTGTTCTCTGCTCTTCTGATCTCGTGCTTACTACTGGTCTTCATATTCCAGTCGACAGTGGAGTTGCTGCCGCATTTATGCGATAGAAATCATGTTTGAATT
>RFXV01000265.1 GCA_009921445.1 Flavobacteriia bacterium | reverse complement strand
CAGCTTTCCACCCAGTCGCCTGTGTTCAAGTACAACGTGTTGTCGATGGGGCGCATTTCAGCTTGATGGATGTGTCCACATACCACACCATCGACGCCCTCCTGTTGGGCCCGCTCTGCCACGAGTGTTTCAAAATCGTCGATATACTGTAGGGCCTTTTTCGTGCGCTTTTTCAGGTAGGCAGAAAGGGACCAGTAGGGCCGGCCCATGGCCAGTCGGACCCTGTTGAAGACGCTGTTCAGGCCGAGTGCGAACCCATATGCAATAGCTCCCAGGACCTGGAGCCAGCGCGCATACCGGATGATGCCGTCAAACTCATCCCCGTGAAGCACCAACAGCCGCCGGCCATCGGCCAGTGTGTGGACACATTCGCGTTCCACCAGGATGTCTCCGAATCGAAGACCTGTATACTCACGTGCAAATGCATCGTGATTGCCCGGGATGTAGACTATGCGGGTTCCTTTCCGGCTCTTGCGCAGCAGTTTCTGAACCACATCATTGTGTGCCTGCTTCCAAAGCCAATTGCGGGACAGGGCCCATCCGTCAATGATGTCCCCGACCAGATAGAGTCTTTCTGACTCGACACATTTCAGAAAGGACAGCAGATCCTCGGCGCGGGAATGTTTGGTGCCCAGGTGGATATCCGAAATCCAAATGGTTCGTAGAGTCGCGGGATCGCGCTCAACGGAGAAGGACATGGGGGTTCAGGCTGATTATCCGGGTGACGGGATGAATTCAGCTGAAGCCTACCCTCGGGATAGTACCCTACCGTTAGCTCTGCGTTAACAGATTGTGACCATAAGCTGAGCCCGGGACTGGTTTGTTCCGTCGTGCATGCTGTGTTTGCAGCACAACGCCGGGTGGGTCAGGACCGTACGGGGAGCTCTACCGCGACGCGGGTCTTTTCGCCTTCTTTGCTCTTTATGGACATGCCCCCGCCGTGCAATAGGGCAATCTTTCGGCAAATGGCCAGACCCAACCCGAGGCCAGGATGATTGACATCCCGCTCACCGAACTGCGTAAAGGCGTCCACCCTTGCTATTTCCTCGGCGCTCATGCCTTGGCGGTGGCCGCCCTTGCTCGAATAGCCCGTCATCATGATGACGG
>RFXV01000264.1 GCA_009921445.1 Flavobacteriia bacterium | reverse complement strand
GTTTTGTGAGAACCTTAAGATTCATCATCCCCAACAGATTGAATTTGCCCGCCTGAATCTTAACTACACTGTAATGAGCAAAAGAAAAATGCTCCGGTTGGTGGAAGAAGGACATGTCGACGGTTGGAATGACCCAAGAATGCCGACATTGAGTGGCATGCGCCGCAGAGGATTCACCCCTGCCTCGATCCGCTCCTTTTGCGAAAGGGTGGGACTGGCGAAACGGGAAAACATAATTGAAATGGAACTTTTGGAGTTCTGCCCCCAACCACTTCAGGCCTCGCCGTTGCAGGTCAGAAGGTTTATGCTTCCGCCGGCTGTGTTTACTGCCACAGCCAGCAGGTCCGCTGGTCACCGCTCTCTACTGATATCGCAAAAGGCCTCGGGCCTCGCCAGACTGTTGCACGAGATTATCTTCGCGAAAAAGTCGCATTCCTTGGAACCATGCGAACAGGACCGGACTTGTCGAACATCGGTGCAAGGCAACCTGATGCTAATTGGCATCACCTCCACCTCTTTGAACCACGAACAGTGACCGATTGGTCGATCATGCCTTCCTATCGATACCTCTACAAAACCCAGAAGATCGTCGGACAGCCCTCGAATGACGCCATTACAGGTCTTCGTGGCCCGCATGCCCCAAAACCTGGATACGAGGTCGTCCCCTCGGAAGAAGCCAAGGCCCTGGTGGCCTACTTGCTCTCACTCAAGAAAAACTACAAGCTTCCGGAGTCGCCGGAGCCTATCGAACAGTAATCCATTCCCGTGAGTTCGCCCAACACACCGCAAGAAGAACCGTTCAACGAAAGCCAGCCGGAGAACGACGTCAATATCGTCAACATTCACGCCTCGATCCTCCGTGAACGTGAGGAACCACGAGACGGCTACGAGCCGATTCCACTTTGGCTCATCACGGTATTCTTCGCTGTGATCTTCTGGGCTGGAATCTATCTAGCCTACAACAGTGGCGGATTCAGCAATAACGTTTTCAATCCGGAGCTGGTTTCTTGGCAAGGGGGAGGTTCAGGGGCTGCCGCCGCTCCTCCCGATCCCAAGGTCGTCGGGAAACGACTCTTTACTCAGAATTGTGTGGTATGCCACCAGTCCTCT
>RFXV01000263.1 GCA_009921445.1 Flavobacteriia bacterium | reverse complement strand
GGATCTTCTGCACATTCGGTCAGACATTCATCGGGGATGGTCCGTCATCGAGCTCATGGATGCAAAGGGAGCTTTGGTGGGCCGATGGGCACCTTCACTTGTTCATGGAGCAACCGCTCTGGATCTGGGTTCTGTTCCCAATGGACTCTACATGCTCCGCATTCGAACCGAACGAAACACACTTCACAAACGGGTCCTGATCGAATAGATCGCTTTTCAGGGCAGGAAGGGAGGTTGGTTCTCCCTGTTATGCAATGAGCAGGAGTCGGAAGATGTACCCAAGCGGTACCTGTTGCGCGCAATGAATTCATAGGATGCGTCGGCGATCCTCAAGGGAATCCAACCGCCTATCCGCCAAAGGGGCCAAAGTCCTGGCCAGAGCAGATCGAGTAATTTCCAAACAGCCCGGGAGCGGATGAGTAGATGACCATCATGGAAGAGCACCACGCTGTCCGCGTTTTGGATAGAATTGGCGACGCCCATCTCCTGGGCCGTTCTTCCTGAAAGTGAAGCGAACAGGAACTTTTTTTTGCGATCGTGTCTGGCGATAAAGCCGACCCAAAAGCTGCAAAAGGCGCAGGTTCCATCGTAGAACAAAATGGGATGTTGCTGCTCCATAGGGCTTGGAACTAATGAAGCCGCCGAAAGTTCGTTGTCATCAGCCGTAGGCTATGGAATTCAGTTCTTGACAACCGGTCGGCGCAGCGTTTCCTCGCCGGACTCTATCTGCAGTAAATACACGCCCTGGGCATAAGAGGACATATCGATGGATGTTTCCACACCCTCTGTGGTGCGCCGTGTGAGGGTTTTGCCGTGCAGATCAACTAGTGACAATTCGCTGTTCACCGGAGCCTGGACGTAGAGGATGTGATCTGTCGGGTTGGGATAGATCGAAATGCTGGGAACACCTGCTGGCTCTGCTGAGTCAGCGCCCTCTGCTTTTCCACCTACTCCATTGTAGCCGCGAACATAAATGCACGAGGGCTCCGAAGTGTACTTCGTTCCATTGTCGTTTATCCGCGCGACGGCCATGAACTCATAATTGCCTGCAGCAATCCCACTGCCGTTCCAGTCCAAAATGGAGAAGGTGTCGGTCACCGATGCAGTAGAA
>RFXV01000262.1 GCA_009921445.1 Flavobacteriia bacterium | reverse complement strand
TGCAGGGTCTCGGCCATGGGATCACGTTTGAAACTGCAGCCGTCCTACGGATTCGGGTTTGGACCGGGCTGCGACAACCGATACGGGTTTGGCTTTCTTTGCGTCTCTCAGCATTCCTTAAGAATTGAGCCCTTTGGTTCTTGATGGTTCAGGTGCCTGGGAAATGGCTGGCCTTGAGCCGATCGAGGTGATCGCGTACTTCCAGATCGGGCATGCGCATCACCCGTTGCATCAGGTTCTGCCGATGGGCATAAAGCCCTTTGCATCCCTTCAGCGGTTCGATCAGCAGATCGAGCAACTGAGCTTTGGCGGTTGTGTTGGTCATGGTTTTCGGTGCTCCTCGCCTTGTGTTCCATCAGCATCGGCAAAACCTGAGGTCCACACATCACCCACTTGAGGGGTTGTGGAGTGGTGATCCAAAACGATGTCTCCCTCATCTGAGGGGACGTCGTCTGATGACTCCCCTTAACGTGACCTGTCTTCTGGGGGTCCGATGAAGGTTCTGCAATCCGTTCTGGCGTTGTTGCTGGTGCTGGTGCTCGGTTGTGCAACAACCTCAACGGTGTCTGCGGCAACGATTGAGGAGGCGGCTAGTGGTGATCTGATTGCCACGCTGGAAAAGGCGCGGGATGTTCGCGAGCAGGCCGACATCAAGATCCGGGAAAACCTCAAATTGATGGCGTCGAGTTGTCTGTATATGAGTGATTCGTTGAAGGAGTTGATGGCTCTTGAGAATCAGTTTGAAGACCGCCAGATCGAAGATTTCACCGTGGGAATGGCAGACGCGGTTGAGCTGGAGTTGCTCGATGAGGAGTCACGCAAGATCAAAGCGCTTTACCGCAGATCCCACTGTGATGATCCGATCATCCTTCGTGAGCAACTGCGGCAGGCCGATCAAAAGCGCAAGGCCTGAATCAGCAGCAGACCCCCGGTCCCTGTGACGGAGGGGGCCGGGGGTCTGTGTCTGAACGGTGGTGTTCAGGGTTGGCGTGGCCGTCCCGTTCCGGTGAACAGGCGGCCTAACTCGCTCGTTTGTGCATGACGCAATCCATCAGATGTGGCTGAAGGAAGGTCGAAGCGTCTGGCTTATGGCGCCTGGGGCCATGTTCCAAGGG
>RFXV01000261.1 GCA_009921445.1 Flavobacteriia bacterium | reverse complement strand
AATAGATCAGTACAGCTGCTGTCTGATTGCCATTGAGCAGCGTCAGCTTGTCCGTGTGGTCCCGCACAGCAATGCCCACGCGGTCGGCGTCGGGGTCGCATCCGATCACCAGATCGGCTCCGGTCTTCTCCGCTTGTTGCACGGCCATATCCAGTGCCTCGGCTTCCTCTGGATTTGGACTTTTCACTGTGGGGAAGGATCCGTCGGGCACAGACTGCTGCTGAACGGATTGCACATTTTCGAATCCCAGCGCCTTCAGAGCCTGTGGCATCAGGGTGATGGCGGTTCCATGGATCGAAGTGAAGACGATCTTCAGGTCTTTCTTGCCACTGTTTCCCAGCGACACGCTCTTTAGTTTTTCCAAGTAGGCCTCTTCGACTTCGGTCCCGAGTTCGTGGATGCGTCCCGGATCGGCATTGAACAAGACCGCGTCAGCCGCCACTTGCCGAACTTCATCGATCACCGCCTTATCGTGCGGGGGGACGAGCTGCCCGCCATCGGACCAGTAGACTTTGTAGCCATTGTACTCCGGAGGATTGTGGCTCGCAGTGATCATGATCCCGCTTTGACATCCGAGGTGGCGAATGGCGAAACTCAACAATGGGGTTGGACGCAAGTCGGGGAAGAGGTAGGCATCCATTCCGTTGGCAGAAAGGATCTCAGCTGTCTGCACAGCAAATTCCCTTGAATGATGGCGGCTATCGTGTGAGATGACCACACGGATCGGTTCGGAAAAGGATCTTTTCAGGTAGTTGGCCAGCCCTTGCGTGGCCATGCCCAGAGTGTATCGGTTCACGCGATTGGATCCAACCCCCATCGTGCCGCGCAGTCCTCCCGTACCAAAGTCCAGATCTTTGTAGAAGGCATCTGTGAGACCTTCGGGATCGCTTTCGATGAGTTGCTGAACTTCCTTCTGGGTGGATGGATCATAAGGCGCCTTCAACCAACTCTTGGCTTTGTTCAGGATCTCCGGGTGGGTCATCTCAGATGATTTTTGATTCAATGGACCAAATTAAGAACAGCGAAGTGAGTCTCCTCATCCATTTTGGCGATTCGCATGCGATCTTTGAACCTTCGCAGACCGATGGATAAGTTGATATTAGATGAGAATTGACATCATCACTCTTCTTCCCAAACTCTT
>RFXV01000027.1 GCA_009921445.1 Flavobacteriia bacterium | reverse complement strand
ATTCCGGATGCGTTGCATGGAGAGCTGAGTTGCAGGCAAAAATACTCCAAACGCTCAGGCAAATGCGTATGAATTCAGATGCGTGATGCCCCGGAGTGTTTGAGGAATACTTCCCTGAGTTCTTTTCAAAACAGCGTTCATGTCCAGCTTGTTTGCAACCAAAGAAAATGGAAGATGGCGGGCGTCATGCTATGAAGGCAGAGACAGAGGTAAACTCATTGGCAGGTGCTTTCTACTCATTGAGCGCCAAACCCCTTTGCGTGAACCAATGGCAGTTGCGTTCTTTGTGTTAACGTCTGAAATTGTCGACAGACCTAACCGATTGAAAGCGCTTATGAGACGGATTATATCTACCCTTTTGGCCTTGGCATTTTGCCTGGGAGCCAATGAAGCTAGGGCCACGCACATTGCGGGAGCCGAGATCTCCTACGAACACATTGCCGGGCTCACGTATAAGGTCACTTTGGTGCTTTACCGCGATATGTCTCCTGGCACCGCCGGTCTTGGAGGGACGGCCAACATCCAAGTAAGTTCGAGCTGTTTTGGCAGCACGAGTTTTTCTGCTACTCGTATCAACCCTCCGGGCACCGTACCTGCTGGAGACGGAGGTGTGCTCACACCCGGTTTTGATGATTGTGTGTCTCCGGGCACCCAAGGGTATGTGCCCGTGAGTCAGCACTACTACGAGGGAACTGTCGCACTCACCAGCCTGTGTTCCGACATCATCTTTTCCTACAGCACCTGCTGTCGAAGCGGATGTATAGACAATCTGACGGCCTGTGCACCTTTGGCTTGCGGCGGAAACTGTCCGGACGGCACATATGTAGAAGCCTTCCTGAACAACACCAATGGACACAATACTTCTCCTGCCTTCCAGACGGCAGCAGCCAAGGCCTTCTGTACGAACAGCTATTTTGTTTGGTCTCACCCGACCAATGAACCCGATGGGGATTCGGTGACCTATGGGTTCACCGATCCTATGGAGGGAGGGGCGATCACCTTGCCCTTTGCCGCAGGTTATTCTGTGAACCAGCCGATCACAACTGCACCGGGTACCGGCGGTATTCAGGTGAATGCACAAACGGGCACGTTCTCCTTTACCACCAGCAGCACGCAGGAGATCTGTGTGGCAGCGATCATCGTTCGTGAGTATCGGTACAATTCCAATCTCACGGCTTGGGAATTTGTAGGCAGCTCCATGCGCGATATGCAGCTCACCATCGCGGCGACCTGTGCGGCCGCAGTGCGTGAAGGACCAAAGATCGATGTGAATCGTCCGGGCTATGGTTTGGATACGATTCCGAACGGCTGGAAGGGCGATCTGGCTGGGGTGCGTGTCTCGAATGACTCGGTTCTGAACAGCGCAACTGGAGTCCACGATTACATCGTACCCAAGGTGTCCTATCAATGTGGCGATTCGACGATCATCATGTATTTCGATTCAGACATCCAATGCGAATCCATTTCACCGGATGGTACGGACTTCCGTGTGATCGGTCCGGATTCCATTGCGCGTCCGGTCATTGGGGTAGGCGATAACTGCGGAATCGACTTCACCACGGATTTCGTGGAGTTAAAGTTGTACAAACCGCTCACAGTGAATGGTACTTACACGGTATACATCAAGAAAGGAAACGACGGGAATACGCTCACCAACGAGTGTGGCTTCGAGCTGGAGGAGTTCTACCACATGACCATTGACGTTACGAACTGTTTCTATCCGGTCTTCGACATGAAGAACGTCACGGTGGATACCAATTGGACGATCCGCGTGCAATATGACTTTGACACAAATTCGTTCCCGACTTATCTCTTTACGGGAGTGGATATCTACAGGTCTGCAGACAATGGAGCGTCCTACCAGTATATGGCTTCCCAATTGGGGCAGACTGCCTTTACCGACAAGGAGTGGACAGATTTCTCTGTTGGTCCAGGAGAGGTGGAATACAACAAGTATCGCTATAAGATCCGTGGGATCGTCAATCAGGAAATCTATCCGGAAACCCGAGACGTTGTCTCGATCCGTTTGGATACCGTACCCAATGTCGGCGACACGACCCTCCAATTGGCGTGGAACAAATTCAATGGCTGGTTGAATGTGAACTATGAGGTGCAGATGAGCACCGAGCCTAACGATCCCAATTCATGGTCGAACATCACCGGACAGGGGATCAACCCGACCATCGATACGAACTTCACCTATGTCCTGCCCGAGGATACAGGTTGCTATGCCCTCCGGGTGCAGGCGATCAATTTCAGCAACTCCCAGTATGTTTCCCATTCCAACTGGGAACAGTTCTGCATCATCACACCACCTCCACCACCTCCGCCACCACCGCCATTGGAGCCGGATTCCATCGAGGTACCGAACGTCTTCACGCCCAATGGGGACAATACCAATGATCTATTCGAGATCATCAACGGTGATCAATGGGATCAGGGGACCATTCAGGTCTTCAACCGTTGGGGTGCTCTGGTCTATGAGTCTTCAGATCTAACCGCTGTGCCTTGGGACGGACGCGATATGAATACAGGAGAGATCGTCGCGGATGGAGTTTATTTCTATACGCTTTCTGTCAAGCACTACGCCTTGAACTGGACCGACGAGCGGAAAGGGACCATTACCATCTTTACTGGGGCTGGAAACTGATCGCCCTTTTGCATCGCTGACCAAAAGCCGTTCCTCTGGAGCGGCTTTTTTTATTGCTCTGTATCTCTGTATCAGCTATTGAACCCCTGTGACTGCATCAGCCGGGCCACGTACTTTCCTAAGATGTCGAATTCCAGATTCACCCAATCCCCTTCCCTGAGGGTTTTGAAATGGGTATGTTCGAAAGTGAAAGGTATGATGGTGACCGAA
Organism: Flavobacteriia bacterium; assembly: GCA_009921445.1. Taxonomy (GTDB): domain Bacteria; phylum Bacteroidota; class Bacteroidia; order Flavobacteriales; family Schleiferiaceae; genus RFXV01. Next base: position 12,601 of record RFXV01000027.1, on the reverse strand, counting down.
AATGAATCTTCCTTGGATTCCACCACAGTCAAACTCACTCCATTTACCGTGATCGATCCTTTGGCCACCGTGATATGCGATGGGTCTGTGGCGGGATAGCGAAAGTGGAAGTTCCAGCTGCCCGAGCGCTCTTCAGCGCGAATGCATTCGGCGCGGATATCCACATGGCCCTGCACCAGATGACCGTCGAGTCGGCCATCCATACGCATGCATCGCTCGAGGTTCAATGCATCGCCTGATTTGAGTTGACCCAGATTCGTGCGTTCGAGGGTCTCTTCCACAGCCGTTACGGTATGTGCTGATTCTGACTGCTCCACGACGGTAAGGCAAACCCCATTGTGTGCCACGGATTGGTCGATCTTCAGTTCCTTGGAAATATTTGAGGAAACGGTGATGTGCAGATTTCCGCCTTCCCTTTCCAGAGCACGCACTGTGCCTACTTCTTCAATGATCCCTGTGAACATGGTCTATCTGAATAAGTGTACGAAACCGTTTTGGTTCAGGCGTTGCTGATCGCGTACGCTGCGTACAGAATAGGTGCAGGAATAGAAATACACCCCTTCCGAGCAATCCGAACCGCTGCTTTGGTCTTTTCCGTCCCAGCCACTTGCAATGAAATCATCGAGATCATCGCTGGCGAATACCTGTGCGCCCCATCGATTGTATACACGCATGGAGAAGTCTGAAATATTCAAAGCCCGCGGCACGCCATTGGCATCACGAACCACACTGAAAGCTTCGTTCTCGCCGTCCCCATTGGGGGTGAATACATTGGGCAATTCGAGTACCGGGCAAGGTTCGAGACAGAAAACCTCGCTCAGGGGGCTTTCATTGGATTGCCCGCCTGGATCTCCGTCGGCATCGTCCACGGCCGAAACCGCATAGCATCCAATGAGGTCTCCATCGAAGGCATCGAAGAAGGATCCGGTCAGGTTGCTGATCAAAGGGGTCGGAGGAAAGGGAACATCCTCAGAAGGCTTGAAATAGATGTTGTAGTAGGCAATATCCTGCGGGCAATTTGCAGGAGGATCCTTCCATTCAATACGCAGATAGGAAGAAGAACAATCGTAGGTCATTTCCACCTGTGGTGTACAGGGCGCGCTGCTGTCTACAGATGTAGCGCAGGCCACCTGACTGTGATTCAGCAATGGATCGAAAATGAGTCCGCCGGTATATCGTCCAGAGGCGAGAACTTTGTAGCAATAGGTTTCTCCGTTCACCCTTCCGCTGTCGATGAAATCCTCGGCCAGGCTGAAACCGATGCTGTCAAATTGGGCACTTCCAGGACTCGTCTCGCGGAAAACAAAAAAGGTGTCTGTGTACCAGGGAACCTCCTTCTCGATCTTCAATCGGATCTGCTCATCTCCAGGGATCAGCTTCAGGAAGTGAGAGGCGGCGGCATTGGAAAACGGCCCCCGCACAGGCGCGATCCCTTGAGTGGCCTGATAGTAGAAAGCGACCTTATAGGAATAGGCATTGGAATCTGTAGCCAGGTTCAGGTCGGTGAAGACCGTATCCGAATAATTGGGGAACCAGGCGATGCTGTCGTATTGCTGCGGTTCGAGCCCAACGCCCCGGTATAGAGTATAGGCATATCCGGGCGGAGTCAGCACGCTGTCGATCGTTCTGGGCGGGATCCATTCGATCCTAATCCGTCCGTTCTGCGCATCCGTTTGGAGCACATCCACTTTGGTGATGACCGGGGCATCCTGTACCAAAGCAGCACAGAATTCGGAAGAGGCCTGACTGACAGAACCGTCATCGAAGTAGGCCACCACCAGATAGCAGTAGCGATTGCCCAAAGCAAGACTGTCGTTGTCCAGATAAGTGGTGTTTTGATATCCGGGCAGATCGGCCAGAAAGCGATAGCCCGTGTAGGCTGGCACATCGGTCTCACAGGAGTCGGGGACATATCCGTAGGCTCCGTTTCGGCGATATAGCCGGTAGCCTGCGGCCTGAATGCACTGACTGCTGTCCCAGGAGAGGGCGATGCTGCCCTGTTGGGCGGTGGCCACAGGGTTTTTGGGTGCGGGAGCGATCACTTGGATCTCGACGGTCTCGAAATCCACAAGTTCGGGTTCGTTGAAGAGGATGGGTGCATCCTTCACTTTGAAGTGCATGGTGTAAGGCTGCTTTCGCACATGGACGCATTTGGTGTCCCAGCTGAAGAAAGCAGTCACAGGTGCTATCCCCGTGATCGGTTGTATGAAAGTGGCCGGGTCGGAAACCACCAACGGCCCACCTGTCCCCGTAATGCTGATCCGGTCTCCGTCCGGATCGTCTGCCCGAACCAGGAAATTGATGTTTTCTCCTGCCACGACACAGAAAGGACCCAGTGGATCAAGGACAGGAGGATTGTTATTGCACTGGTCGATGTCGACCTGCAGATCTCGGGTGACCGAACCCATGAATTCCCAGCTGCCCAATGGCCCGATACGGTATTCGCTCACCAGCAGAGCAAAATTATATTGACCCACATTCTTGGGGACTTCCCAGCGGACTTCTCCGGTGGTGGAGTCGATCCGCACTGGATCGGATACGATCGATGGGTCGTAGGTGTCGAGGATCTCGATGCCGGCTGCGCCTCTGCAATTGATGAGTTGGTAGCCGAGGCTGTCGCCATCGGGGTCGAATGCACTTGGATTGTGGTAAAAAGGCTTGTTCGTGCATCCGTTGTCGATGGGTGGATTCAGCAACTGTGCGGAGTTGTTCGGACCGAGTTGTCCATTGATCCGCAGCGTGGTTTGGATGTAAAAGGGCACATTCACCGAATTGGGAATATTGCCCACCCCTGAATTCCGGTTCTGATCTTCCACGTGGACCACATAGATCCCTGGGGCCGAAAAAGTGTGCTGGCCGCGGTAAACGTTCTTCTTGAAATCTCCTGTCAGCACTTCGCCCATCATCGCCGGAAAGGGGCAACTGCCCACGGGTCCATTCTCCCGGTCGTAGGTGTCGGTAGAACCGTCGCCAAAATCGATGGTCAGCTCGCAGCGGTCCGCTGGGGCACTTTCCTTGGTATAGGTGGTGATGGTGAACGCGTAGGTAAGCCCGTTGATGTGGGTATAGGTGATCTCTCCGGCCCGATTGTGCGTCCCCCAGAGCGACGAATGACTCAGGAAGCTCATCAGAAAAAAGAAGCAGATATTCTTTAAAAACAGGGAGCTGTTCATCTCAAAAGGGAGAACGGAAGCATTTGATAAAAGTTGAACGATACGCTTCATCTGGAGGCACATAAAGGTACAAAGTGCCTGAAGTGGCAAAGCTTCGAAGCCTCATTCGTTGGCGCCCCCTGCGCATTGACCGGCCCAAGCTAACTTTGAGGCTCAATCTGACTCCCATGACCAAACTGAGTATACTGCCCGATGAACGATCCGTTGCCCTGGAGATCTATCTGTTCCAGAAAGACAGGGATCTAAGCAAGTTGCCCCTGGGCAGAAAGCAGAAGGGCCTTCTGAGAGAAAGCTTCGCCCAGGATGACAAGAGGGATTCAATTGAACTCACAGACGGCGATCGTCGTCTGCTGGTCCAAAGGCTGGATGTGGCAGCCAAGGCAAGCGGTAGTGAAACCGAAATGTGGCGGATGAAGGCAGTGGGTATCTACGATCGCTGCGTGGCCCTGCGTTGCAACAGGGTGCAGTTGATCGCCCTTGGAAAGCAACAGCCACTCTCCCCTTTTTGTGAAGGATTCCTGCTGGCATCCTACCGCTTTGAGAAATACCTCAAGGAACCTTCGGAATGCTTCCCTGAGGTCTTGTTGGCCCCCGGTCTGAGTGAAGAGGATCATCAGGAGCTGCAGTCGATCGCAGAGGCTGTTTCCTTTTCACGAGATCTGATCAACGAACCGCTTCAGAGTTTGGGAGCGACCGATCTGGCGGAGCGGATCCGGACCAAAGGGACCGAGTGCGGATTCACTTCGGAGGTGTTTTCGAAGAAGAAGATCGAATCGCTGAAGATGGGCGGTATCCTCGCGGTGAACAGAGGATCACTCGATCCGCCTTCTTTTTCCATTTTGGAATGGAAGCCCGAAAAGCCGATCAACGAGCGGCCCATCGTATTGGTGGGCAAGGGTGTGGTTTACGATACCGGTGGGTTGAGCCTGAAGCCGACACCGGGTTCGATGGACAGCATGAAGAGCGATATGAGTGGAGCCGCTGCCGTGGCAGGAGCCTTTGTACTCGCCGCCCGGCAAAAGCTTCCAGTTCATCTGATCGGACTCATTCCGGCCACGGACAACCGTCCGGGGGTCAATGCCTACACGCCAGGAGACATCATCGATATGTACGATGGCAGCACGGTAGAGGTCCTCAACACAGATGCCGAAGGAAGGATGTTGCTTGCCGATGCGCTGAGTTATGCCAAGAAATACGATCCTGAACTGGTCATCGATCTGGCGACCCTCACCGGTTCGGCAGCCATAGCCATAGGAACCAAGGGTCTTGTGGCCATGGGGAATGCAGAGAAGAAGGAAATGGATGCCTTGGTGGAGAGCGGAGATAAAGTACACGAACGCGTGGCGGTATTTCCATTTTGGGACGACTACAAGGACATGCTCCGTTCGCCCATAGCCGACCTGAAGAACATCGGTGGACGGGAGGCAGGCGCCATCACCGCAGGAAAATTCCTTGAGCACTTCACCGACTATCCATTCATGCATCTCGACATTGCGGGACCTGCCTTCCTTCAGACCAAGGACGGCTACAGGGCCCAGGGCGGAACAGGTGTGGGGGTTCGTCTGTTGTATCAGTTCCTGAAGGATCGCAAATGACCACAGAACCCAAAAGAAATCAGATCGCTGCGATCAGCGTGGGCGATCTGAACGGTATCGGACTGGAGGTCATTCTCAAGTCTTTGTCGGACGACCGCATCCTCGAAATGATCACTCCGGTGCTCTTTGCCTCTCAAGAGGTGGTCAAGGCCAAACGCAAGCAATTGGAGCTGTCACAAATGCAGCTTTGGAATGCCGGATCCATGGAAAAGGTCAAAGAGGGGCAGGTCAATCTGATCGATTGCTGGGAAGAGCAGCCAAGCGTTCAGGCCGGGGTGGCCGATCCCGAACTTTCTGGATTCACCCTGCGCTCGTTGGATGCGGCCTGTAAGGCAGTGGAAGAAGGTGCTGCCGATTTTTTGGTCACGGCGCCATTGGACAAGTCGCTCGTCGCCCAGGCATCTGAGGGATTCACCGGACATACGGGTTATCTCGAAACCAAACTCGAGGGGGATGCATTGATGATCTTGTGCAGCGATCAGCTTCGGGTCGCATTGGTCACGGGACACATTCCCGTGAGCGAAGTGGCCTCCAGTTTGAGCATTGAGGGCATTATGAACAGGCTGAGCCAACTGAACCGCTCGCTGAAAAATGATTTTGGTATCCAACGGCCGAGGATCGCCGTATTGGGGCTGAACCCGCACAATGGGGACAAAGGGGTCATCGGGAAGGAGGAACAGGAGATCATACAGCCCGCAGTAGAGCGGGCCTTCCGTCAGGAGATATTGGCTTTCGGCCCTTTCTCACCAGATGGGTTCTTCGGTACGCAGGAGTACCAGAAATTCGATGGCGTTCTGGCCATGTACCACGATCAGGGCTTGATCCCCTTCAAGATGCTCGGATTTGAAACGGGCGTGAACTTTACCGCTGGCCTCTCATTGGTGCGCACATCTCCCGATCACGGGACGGCCTTCGACATCGCCGCAGCGCATACTGCAGACCACGGATCTTTCCGGGAAGCTTTGTACTTGGGAAGGCAGATCGCCATGCACCGAAAACTCGAGGAGCAGATCCGATCGAACCCACTGCAGGCATCCAAGCGTTCTACCCGGGATTCCTAATCCGCTCGCTCCTGGCAGAGTTCGATCAGCACCCCGTGGGCGTCCTTGGGATGGACAAAGGCCACGAGTTTGTTGTCGGCCCCTGGCTTGGGCTCTTCGCTGAGCAAGGTGAATCCTTCTGAGGCCAGACGCTCCATGGCTGATCGGATGTCTTCCACAGCAAAGGCCACGTGGTGGATGCCTTCTCCCTTTTTGGCAATGAATCTGCTGATCGGGTTTTGGGTCCCGATGCCTTCGAGGAGCTCGATCTTGTTGGGCCCCGAGCGGAAGAAAGCAGTTCGTACGCCTTCGCTTGCAACTTCCTCGACCTTATAGGCAGGTGCACCGAAAAGGGCGGTGTAGGTCTTCATGGCCGACTCGAGGTCTTCGACAGCGATCCCAAGGTGTTCGATCTTATCCATTAGGCAAAACTTTGCATGGCGCACAGTTTGGCGTATACGCCTTCTTTTTCGAGCAGTGTTTCGTGGGTGCCGCGTTCGGCGATCGTTCCCTCTTCCAGCACGATGATCTCATCTGCAAAGCGAATGGTGCTCAGACGGTGGGCGATGATCAGGGAAGTACGCGACTTCATGAGGCGACCCAATGCCTCCTGAACGAGTTTCTCAGACTCTGTATCCAGCGCTGAGGTGGCTTCATCAAGAATGAGGATCTCTGGATTCTTGAGGATGGCGCGCGCAATGGAAATGCGCTGTCGCTGACCGCCGCTCAGCTTGCCTCCCGAATCGCCGATATTGGTTTGGTAGGCCTGTGGAAGTTCCATGATGAAGTCATGAGCATTGGCGATCCGGGCCGCTTCGATCACCTCTTCATCTGAAGCATCCGGCTTCCCCAGGGCGATGTTGTCGGCCACAGAACCGTGAAAGAGAACACTGTCTTGTGTGACCATACCCATGAGACCGCGCAGACTTTCCAGCTCGAATTCGCGCACATCGGTTTCATCGATCTGGATCGATCCGCCTTTGACATCGTAGAATCGAGCCAGCAGATGGGCCAGGGTGGACTTGCCGCTGCCGGATTGTCCGACCAGAGCGACCGTGTGGCCTTTTGGGATATCGAAAGCGACTTGTTTCAAGACCGGTCGGTCATCCTCGTAGCTGAAGTCGACGGCATCGAAGCGAACTGCTGATGCCACATTCTCGATCCTCTTGGTGCCCTGTGCCTCCATGATGGGGTTTGGCGTATCGAGCACCTCAAAGATGCGCTGGCCAGCTGCCCGACCGCGCTGCAGGAAGGAGTTTGCCCGTGACAGTGTCTTTGCCGGAGTGATCATCTGATAGAAGAAGAGGATGTAGGCAATGAATTGTTCGGCCCCGAAATGCTCAGAACGGAGTACTTCATTTCCACCGAACCAGATCACCACGGCCATCAAAGAAGTGCCCATGACCTCACTGATCGGAGAGGCGAGATCGGTCTTGCGCAGGACGCGGTTCATCAAACGGAAGTGTTCTTCGTTGTCTTTTTTGAATCGCCGGTGCTGCCTGCCTTCAGCGGTAAATGCCTTGAGCACCCGCAGTCCGTAGATGGATTCATCTGCTGTGCTCATCAATTTTCCGAGCCGTTCCTGTGCTTGTCCAGTGGATCGCTTCAGGCTTTTTCCGATCCAGGTGATGATCAGACTCACGATGGGCAGGCCGATCAAAACCAGCAGGGTCAGTCGGCCGCTCATGCTCACCAGGACGACCAGCGAACCCAGGATCATGAAAGGCTCCCTGAAAATAACCTCGATGAAATTCATCAGGGATCCCTCGACTTCCTTCAGATCTCCTGTCATTCGGGAGACCAGATCTCCTCTGCGGCTGTCCTGAAAATAGCGCATGGGCAGGCGGAGAATGTGTTCGTGCAGTTTGTTTCGTATATCCCTGACGACTCCGTTGCGCAAGGGCGCCACGGAATACAGCGCGAGATATCGGGTCAGATTCTTCAGCAGAAAGACGACCACAACGAGTCCAGACACGAAGGCCAGTGCACCGGATTGTCCGCGATCGCTCGTGAGCTCCGCCATCTTCTGGTAAAAGGCATTGAACAGGTCGCTCAGCAGTCCCTGCTCGTTCAGGTCGATCATGGCAGAAGGCTCCTTCCCCATGATGATCTGCAAAGCCGGAATGATCATCCCGATGGAGAACAGCGAGAAGACCACGGTCAGCAGGTTGAACAGTATGTTGAGAATCAGATACTGCCGGTGGGGCCGTATGAAACCGAGAACGCGCCTGAATGGATCCACGGCTCAAAGATAGAAGGGATAGTGTCTACCTTTAGCGCATGGAGTCAGAACGACTGAAACGGCTGTCCAGCGCCCTGCGGCAGGATCTGGCAGAACTCTTTATCCAATTTGGTCAACAGCACTTTCGCGGGGTCCTGCTCAGTGTGACCAAAGTTCGGGTGAGCTCGGACCTGTCCATTGCCCGCGTCTATGTGAGCATCTTTCCCCTGACCGATAAGGAGGCAGCGATGCAACTGATCGAAGAGCACAAAGGCGCATTCAAATCAGGCCTCAGTAAGCGGAACGGAAGCACTCTTCGTAAGATGCCGGAACTGTTCTTCCATCTGGATGATTCACTGGATCACGAAGAAGAGATCGATCGACTGATCAGAGGGGAAGGGGAAAACCCCATCAAGTGAGTGTACTCGGCTTTATTGCCCGACGCTATCTGAAGTCCAGGGGACGGTCGGGAAGCATGCAAGTCATCCAGCAGGTTTCCATGATCGGAATTTGCGTAGGCGCTATGGCACTTGTAGTGGTCCTGTCTGCTTTCAATGGATTGGAGGACCTCGTGCGTTCCTTTTACGATCGATTCGATCCGGACATCAAAATAGAGGCAGTCAAGGGCAAACACTTTGAGGTTTCTGATCAGCAGTTCGAGACATTGTGCCTTTTGCAGGGCGTGGATACAGTCGCCCAGGTGCTTGAAGAGAAGGTCTTTTTGCGCTACGGCGACAGAGAGTCGGTGGCCATGATCAAAGGAGTGGATGCGGCTTTTCCATCGGTCACGGGCGTGAAGGAGAGCATCCGAATTGGTACTTATGCATTTGGACAGGAAGGGCTGCTGCTCGGCATGGGACTCGCCTACAAATTAGGCGTTTACCTGAACGAAGCCCGGAGTTCCATCCAGGTGTTCGTTCCTAAAGAGGGCATTCCCCGGCCCGGTCAGTGGCAGGATGCCTACCGAACGCGTCGCTTGGGCCCAAAGGCCGTTTTTTCCATACAGCCTGATTTTGACGACGTCTACGCTTTGACCTCATTGGAATTTTGCAGAGAGCTGCTGCAGCTGCCTGCATCGGTTTCGGCATTGGAGGTGAAGGTGGCCCAGGGCGCCTCCATGGATGCGGTCAAGGAGCGGATCATGGAATTGATGGGGCCGCAGTTCCGGGTACGCGACCGCGACGAACAACAGGCCACGGTCTTCAAGGTCCTTCAGAGCGAAGGATTGATGACCTATCTCATCCTCAGTTTGACCCTGGCCATAGCCTGCTTCACCATCCTCGGAGCGATCACCATCAGTCTGGTCGAAAAAAGACGGGATCTGTTCACGCTTTGGTCGATCGGAATGCCGCGTTCTTCCATCCGAAGGCTGTTCTTTCGGCGGGGCATGCAGATCACTTTGATCGGCGGTGTCAGCGGCATGGTTCTCGGTGTGGCGGTTGTGGCTCTGCAGCATCGATACGGCCTGCTCAAGCTCGGGAGTGGCTATGCCGTGGATGCCTATCCGGTGCGCATCTCGGCAGAAGACATGCTCCTGATCACCTGCACACTCTTGGTGCTCGGAGGGCTCAGCAGTCTGTTGGCTGTGTCGAGGCTCAAGATCGGGGTGGTGCGCACTTCCTGATCAGGCAGGAACTTCAGCGCTGTAGATATCCGAGATCCGGGCGAGCGTGGAAAACACCTCTTCTTTTTCATAGGAGGTCAGCAGAACTTTCTTGTATTCCTTGAAACGGGGAAGTCCTTTGAAATAGTTGCCATAGTGCCGGCGCATCTCCACGACTCCGGCATGGTCGCCTTTCCATTCCAGAGACATTTCCAGATGTCTGCGCGCGGCCTCGACCCGTTCTGCCAGTGTGGGCGCAGGAAGGCGCTGGCCGGTCTGGATGAAGTGCTTCACCTCCCTGAAGAACCACGGATGACCGATCGTGGCGCGGCCCACCATAACGCCGTCCACTCCGTAGCGTTCCTTCATGGCCACGGCCTTTTCAGGACTGTCCACATCGCCGTTCCCAAAAATGGGAATGTGCATTCTCGGATTGTTCTTCACTTCACCGATCAGGGTCCAGTCCGCTTCGCCCTTATACATCTGCTGCCGCGTTCTGCCGTGGATGCTCAATGCCTGAATGCCCACATCCTGCAGGCGCTCAGCCACATCGACAATGAATTTGGTCTGTTCGTTCCAGCCCAATCGGGTCTTTACAGTGACCGGCAATGAGGTGGAACGCACAATGGCCTCGGTGAGCCGGACCATTTTCGGTATGTCCTGAAGGATACCGGCACCAGCACCCTTGCACGCTACTTTTTTGACCGGACATCCATAGTTGATATCGAGGATATCGGGCTGTGCAGCGGTCGTGATCTCCGTAGCCCGTTCCATCGAGGAGATCTCATTTCCGAAAATCTGAATGCCGATGGGCCGTTCGTATTCGAAAATATCCAGTTTCTGTACGCTCTTGGCGGCATCCCGGATGAGGCCTTCAGAGGAGATGAATTCGGTGTACATCACATCTGCTCCCTGCTCCTTGCACAATTTGCGAAAGGGCGGGTCGCTGACATCTTCCATCGGTGCAAGCAGCAGCGGGAAGTCTGGCAGTTCGATGTTACCGATCTTGACCATGTCCGTTTATATTGCGCAAAATTACGGGAAGCGCTCATCTTGATACCAAAAGGTCTTTTCGCCTATCGCTCCACAGGCTTTCGCCTGATGTTCCTGCTCATCCTCATGCTGTTTTTTGGCAGCTTAACGCAGATGCTCGGGCTGATGCTCACTTCAGGATCGGGATCGGTCTCGCTGCAGGATGTGGTCAGTGAAGATGGATTGCACGCCCATACCGTAGGGGCGCGAAATATCCTCAGGATCCTCCAAGTCTTGTTCGTCTCGGGCGTGTTCATCCTGGCTCCCTGGGCCTTTGCCTATGTCACCTATGGCCGAATTGAGGAGACGGTCGGCTTGAGCAGGAAGGTGAGCCCCGTACTCCTCCTGATCGCGGCTTTATGCGTTCTGGGTGCGGGCTATTCGGTAGATGCCCTGGTCCATTTCAATGAATGGATTCTTCAAAATGTCCTCTCCGGTGAGCTTTGGGCAGATCTGATGGACGAGCACAGAAGCATGAACCAACAGATGGCCTATTTACTGACGTCTGAAAATGCAGCGGAATGGCTTTTTGCTTTTTTGCTCATTGCCTGCCTGCCTGCTCTGGCTGAAGAATTCATGTTCCGCGGGGTGCTCCAGAAAGAACTGATCCGCGGTCTGGGCGCTATCGGAGGGATCGTACTGACTTCTCTCTTTTTTGCGCTCACCCACTTTCAGCCGCTCCACTTCACCGGGCTGTTCTTCTTCGGTCTGGTCCTGGGGCTCATGAGGCACTGGTCGGGAAACCTTTGGTATTCCATTGGGGCTCATTTTGTCAATAATGCCACGGTATTCATCAGCATCAAGATGCAGGAAGCGCCCATAGAACAGCTGCTGACCGAACGGGAAGCTGTGCAATGGGGCTATACCATCGCTGCGTTCCTGGTCGCCGGCACGGGGCTGTGGGGATTCAGACACATCCTTCAACGGAGAGGTGTGCAGCCCGACAACAGGTACTATTGATCTTCAATGGTCTGAAGTGAAATCAGCCTGCGATACGGGCCATTAAAAAACCCCGCAGACAGCGGGGTTTTTCATTCAGTACTATTGAGGACGGATCACTTTTGGTCCGAGAAGATCTCACCCGGGCGCACCGAGTAGTTGATCTTGAGCGCTTGGGCCTTGCGAAGCTCCTGCTTGATATCAGAGATCAAACCCATCTTGGTGTCGCGGTCGGCTTTGATGGATACGGTCATCAGCGGGCGTTCAGCTTCGTTGATGGCTTCCTTTTCAGTTTCCACCCACTGGGCGATCTGCGTAACATCTGCAAAGGAATCGTTCAGCTGAAGCTTTGGCTGGCTTCCGTATTGCCCCTGCAAACGCTTTTTGGGCGAACCGGCATACAGATACGCCACCAAGGATTTCCGCTCGAGCTTTTGGATCTCTGTGGCGAAGGGCTTGGTGTTCTTGACCAGCAGAGTCACTTCGCGCATGGTGGTGGTCACCATGAAGAAGAACAAAAGCATGAAAACAATGTCCGGCAAAGAGGCGGTCGAAATGGCAGGCGTTCCGCCTTTCCCTTTTCTTTTGAATCTACTCATCCGCCCAGACTTACAGGTTCTGCCTCCGATATCTTCATCGGATACTTACTTTGGATCTCTTTCTTGTCGTCTTTGGCCAACTCGCTGTAAAGCACTCCGTGAACGCGCATCGCCTCCTCATCCCGGAGTTCGTTGTAGGCTGCAGTCAGTTCGTTCTGCACGGCGATGAACATCTCGTAGGATGTTCCCCGGTCGTTTTGCAGGCTGATGACCGCCTTGCTCGGATTGTCTGAAGACAATGGATCCTTTCCAAAATTGTCAATGAATTCCTTGGCGGCTTCGCGCAAGTCGTCAATGTCCATGTAGTCGTCCTCAACGAACAGACCGTCTTGGGAGTTGAGCAGAACAACAAATACATTCTTTTCCTTGATGGGCGGCGGCTTCTCCTGTTCATCTTCG
>RFXV01000260.1 GCA_009921445.1 Flavobacteriia bacterium | reverse complement strand
GGCTTGCGTTTCGCTTCCATCGTATCGAGGGTAGGAGTGGACGGGAAAAACCGGTCCCGCTATTGAATGATCCCCGAAATCCCTACCCGGAGGGTGAAGTTTCGGTCGAAAGCCCTATCTTGCCGCGCGGTCTTTTTCGTGGCTGAGCGTTGTTTTCGAGCCCTTTTGGCGGTTTCGAGGCATGGCTGGTTGTCCACTGGGGAATCGCTTCACACGGTACGTCAACATCCTAAAATGGTACGGAGCATGGCCAATCGGAGGCATATCACGCCTGATCAGGTAGAAGGAATATTCATGGAGCACACCAATGCTGAGGGAATGATGCCCATGGTATTGGATACGCAAGCCAGTGGTGGAATGGATTTGGTGGACGAACAGTCCGAGCGAGCGTACATGGATTTTTTCGGATTCTATGCCTCCAACGCTGTGGGGATGAACCACCCCAAGATGCTCGAAGATGAAGACTTCAAGGCTCGCCTGCTTGATTCGGCCATCAACAAGGTGACCAACTCCGACGTTCGGACCGTGCACATGGCCCGCTTCCTGGATACCTTCGGCCGGGTAGCCAAACCCGACTATCTCCCCTATGCTTTTTTTGTGTCGGGCGGAGCTTTGGCTGTGGAGAACGCACTGAAGACGGCCTTTGACTGGAAGGTGCGCAAGAACTTCCAGAAAGGATATCGCCACGAGGTGGGCATGAAAGCGCTTCATTATGATCAGGCGTTTCATGGTCGCAGCGGGTACACGCTGACCATGACCAACACGGCCGATCCCCGCAAGACGATGCACTTCCCGAAGTTTGATTGGCCACGTGTGTCCAATCCAAAGATTGTCTTCCCGATGGAAGAGAATATGGAGGATCTTCTGAAGCGGGAGGACCTGTCATTGAAGCAGATCAAACAGTACTTCCATTCAATGCCGGACGAGATTGCGTGCGTCATCGTTGAGCCGATTCAGGGAGAGGGGGGAGACAACCACTTCAGGAAAGAGTACCTGCAGGCGGTCAAGGATCTGTGTCTGGAAAACGATGCGCTGCTGGTGTTTGACGAGGTACAGACAGGCGTCGGCATGACGGGTGCATTCTGGGCCCATCAGTCCATCGGTGTCGAGCCGGATATCCTCTCCTTCGGCAAGAAGACCCAGGTTTGTGGCATTTTGGCGGGCCGTCG
>RFXV01000259.1 GCA_009921445.1 Flavobacteriia bacterium | reverse complement strand
AATTGTTGATGGGAAGGTCACCACGCTCAATGAAGCGGAGGTCCTTGCGCGGATGCTGGTTCAGACCTCTCGCAACGAAGGGTTGGCCATGGTTTATGCCGACCTGGTCGGCTTCGAAGGAAATGAGTTCTACTTCTTCCGGCCGGATGATGGCTGGAACTCGGTCACTTTCGGGCAGCTACAGTACCACTTCATGGAAACCGTTCCGCTGGGAATACGCTCCGGCGACGGCTCCATCACCCTGAACCCTCCTCAAGACCAGGTCCTGACAGAAGAAGATGATGTGGTGGTCCTTGCGGAGGATGACTCAACAATCAACTACAGCTCTCACCCCGTAGTGAGCCCGCAACCGCGCAAGTACTCGACACTCCGGAAAGAGGTCCCTGTAGAAAATCACATGGTGGTGGGCTGGAACAACAAGGCTCCGATTGTTCTGAGAGAGTATGCGGCCTACATGAAAGAGGGCTCCTCCGTCAATCTGCTTGTTCAAGCGGACCTGCATGAAGGCGTTCAGCAAACGTTTGATCATATCGCTGCGGGCTTCCCCAAGATCAAGATGACGCTCAACGAGATCGACTTCCGCTCCAAAGAAGAGATGGCGGCGTTGAATCTGCCAACCTATACCACGGTCTCCATTCTGGCAGGAAGCGGAGAGGAGGCGGAAGAGATTGATGCCAAAACCATCATGCGTCTTCTCTTGATCCGGAATATCTTCCAGGACTATGCACAGCAAACCGGAGAAGAGAACAAGACCAAACTGATCACGGAGATCGTCAACTCCGAGAACACGGAGCTCGTCATGCGAGCAGGCATTCGAGACTTCCTGATCTCCAATCAGTTCGTGTCCCGGATCTTTGCGCAGATTGCGATGGAATCGGACGTGATGCGGGTTTATGACGATCTCTTCTCCGAGGATGGCAGCGAGGTCTACGTCAAACCAATTGAACTCTACTTCGATTTTGAAGGAGGAGACTCGCTGGAGGTCACTTTTGCAGAGTGTGTGCTGGCCGCTCAGCAACGTGAGGAGGTTTGCTTTGGGTACAAGCTGGGCAGTGAGGAAAAGGATGCGGCCCAGGCCTTCGGCATCCACGTGATTCCTCGGAAAGACCGGACGCTCACTCTGAGCAAGAGCGACGGTCTGATCGTACTGGCTGAAGACGAATCCTGACC
>RFXV01000258.1 GCA_009921445.1 Flavobacteriia bacterium | reverse complement strand
AAGCGGAGAAAAAAACTCCTGCCAAAAAAGAGGCCAAGGTAGAGAAAAAGGCAGAGCCCAAGGCAGCGGAGGAAAAGAAAAAAGAAGCTGTCGAACCAAAGGTCGCGACGGAGAAGGTCAAGGAGGGCCTGCTCGCGGTGAAATCGAAAATTTCTGGAATTGTCGAAAGCTCAAAGATGACGCCGATCGCCGTGGTTCCCAAACGGTGGACTGATCTTCTCGTGGTCAAAGTGGTGGAGCATGGAGCAGAGGTGCAGGAAGGAGACGTTCTGATCGAACTGGATCGAGAACTGCTCGAGCGAAAGATCCGCGAAACGAAAGCGGGCATGCCGCTGAAGGAATTGGAATTCAATACGCTTCGTCAGGAATTGGAAAAGCTCGAAAAGTCGACCCCGATTACCTTGGAAACTTTGCGTAACTCGAAGATGCAGTCGGAAGAGGACTTCGCATACTACGAAGATGTTACCAGACCGATGCGGGAGCGCGATGCGAAGGAGTCCGTGAAACAGGTGGAGCAGTACCTGGCATACGCGGAAGAGGAACTGAATCAGCTCAAGAAGATGTACGATGCCGATGATCTGACTGAAGAAACAGAGGAAATTATCCTCCTGCGCGCGCAGAACGAGGTGGACCAGTATCGCTGGATGCTGGAGCAGTCAAAAGCGCGAACTGACCGAACTCTATCTACGACGATCCCGCGTGAGCACGAGCGAATGGAGCGCTCGCTTGAGCTATCGAGGATCAACTGGCGAACTTCGGAAAAAGCGACTCGGGATGCGCTTGAGAAAAAGCGACTTGAAGTCGAAGCGAAGGAGCGAGAAATGGACGAGTTGCACCGCGCGCTGGATGAATACACGGTTGATCTAGATGGCATGACGGTTCGTGCACCCCATGACGGGATCGTATACTACGGCATGAATCAGCGTGGCAAATGGACAACTGGATCGACAGTCGCGAAAAAGCTGATTCCCGGAGGGAGCCTTACCTCCCGCGAGATTGTGATGACGGTCACCGATCCGGCGAAACTTCATTTGCGTGCGGCAGTTCCTGCTGACAAGCGCAAAGGTGTCGAACCTGGTCGAGATGCAGAGATCACCTTGAAATGGAACAGTGAAGAAAAACTCACAGGCAAGGTGCAGAAGGCTGCACGAGTTCCCTTTTCTGACGGCA
>RFXV01000257.1 GCA_009921445.1 Flavobacteriia bacterium | reverse complement strand
AAGGTATCCCGGATCTGCACGGGAACGTCAGAACCGATCTGAATGTCCCCCTTGGCCCCACTCTGCACGGTGACCGAAGGGTTGGCGATGGTTTCTCCCACGCCATTGTTTTCCGCCAGGCGGAACAGCGTTCCGAGGCTGCTGAAGCGGATCTCTTCGGGAGCCACGATGGCATCGGGCAGGCCTGCAAACAGCTCTTTTCCATTGATTTGAAAGTTGATCTGGTCCTGAGACTCGAAATTGCCTCCTTGCTGCGAGCCGCCGCCCGTAGAACCCTGTTGCCCCTGACTGGCCGACCCGAAGAGGGCATTCCAGTTGATACCTGTGTCCTTCGCCTTGGTATGGTTCAGCTCAAAGAGGACAGCCTTGATTTCGATCTGTCGCGAGTCCAGAGTGGCTGGCGATATGGTTGCTCCCGGCTCTACGGCCTGCTCTGTTCCCGTTGCCTGAGCTGCATCCTGAATGAGATTCTCGGCCACCTTCTGCTGGATCATGAAATAGCGGTCCGTTTCCCGGTACTCGAGATCGTTGTACTGCAACACCAGTTCCAAGGCATCCAGAAAATGCATACCCGAAATGGAGATTCCGATCGGGTGATCCCGGGTGTCCGGATCCACAAGGGACTTTGTGGTAACCCGTTCAAAAATTGGATTCAGGTAATCCGTGAACCGATTGAACGGTGTGGATGGCAAAAAGGAGACCAACTGATCGGGCGGAATGTACGCCCGAACCTGCCTCTGCTGAGCGTCGGCCGTAGACACCAGGCCTGAGAGCACCAACCAGCTCATGATGAGGAGGAGCAGCATCTGCCCTCTCCGTATGCGACGTGATCCGTTCATTACGCTGCCTCTATACTCGATTCAATAGTTCTTGGCCGGTGTCAACTGCACGTTGCCTCGGGCCTGATTGTAGAAATCATCCAGGTCCATGGTCAGCTCGATACGTTCCGGGATTCCTCCCTTGTTGAGACTGGCCACGACCCTTCCTCTGATGGGATCGACCGAAATCACCTCACCTAAATAGACCGGGTCGCCGACACTGACTTTATATTCGCCGCCATTCCATTTCAGTATGGCTTCCGGGCCAACAATGGATATCAGCTCTGCAGACTCCAGATCCACCAGTCCGAGTGTATTGGGCGGCATGTTTTCCAGAATGAGGGGCTCAAACGGATTCATGCGCGGGCTGCGCCTGGGCAG
>RFXV01000256.1 GCA_009921445.1 Flavobacteriia bacterium | reverse complement strand
GCTGCCGAGGCAATCAGCACACCAAGTCGGACGGAGCGGTTCATGCGGGAACGTTGGCTGGCGTTGATGGACGGGTGAGGCGCAGACGCGGTTTGCAGGCCTGCACGCCGCAGGTCAAAATAGGGCGTGAGTGGCATACCATGGAGTCTGGCGCAGGGTCCGCGGCAGGTCTTCCGGTATTACACATCATATATGGGGTTGTCTGGGATCTCATGTGGACCCGAAAAACTCCCTCAGGGCTGGTTCCTGAGCATGGCGAACGTCTTCCAGAGTACCGGAGGCCAGCACGCGACCCTCGAAAAGGAAATGAACCTCGTCGGCAATGATCTCTGCGCACAGCAGGTCGTGCGTGATGGCCACGCTGGTCACACCGAGGTCTTCCCGGAGGCGAACGATCAATTCACTCACACTCCGCACCGATACCGGGTCCAGTCCCGTGGTAGGTTCATCATAGAGGATGATATCGGGTTCGAGGACCAGCGCGCGGGCCAAGGCGATGCGTTTTTTCTGTCCTCCAGACAGCTCTGCCGGGCGGTGATCCCGTTTCTCGGGCAGACCGACCATGGAAAGATGCTCCATGATGCGCTCTTCCCGCTCTGCTTTGGAAAATCGGGTGTGTCGCTCAAGGAAGAACTCAAGGTTTTCGAAAACGCTCATGGAATCAAAGAGCGCGCCCGACTGGAACAGGTATCCGATGGAAAGGCGAACCTCGTCGAGGGCGTCTCCCTCCAACGTGTCGACCCGCTTTCCCTTCACCCAGACCTGGCCGGCATCCGGTTTGAGCAGACCCACGATGTGCTTGATGAGTACGCTTTTTCCGGACCCTGATCCCCCCATGACCACCGAGGATACCCCTTGATCCGATGATGGGGGAGAGAAGTTCTTCAAGCGGAAAATTTCCACTTTCGAGCCTAGGTATAAATTCTGCTCCATATTGAATTACGGCATCGTAGGCCGTTTGGATGGAGAGAATGTATCCAAGAACTGAAAAAATGATCAGCAAAAAGGGGATGGAGCAGAGAAATAATTGAAAGGTGATCGCTGATGCACTGAAAAAAACATCATGTTGACGAATAATCTCAACCGTTCTGCGTAAAAAACCCCGTAAAAGTGTGCTATTTTCCATATCCTACTAAGTTAGGAAAGGCGATACGTCGATGCTACGTTACCTTTAAGTCTTTACTCAATATACCACGATT
>RFXV01000255.1 GCA_009921445.1 Flavobacteriia bacterium | reverse complement strand
ACGATCCCAATCCGGTCTTCGCTGATGGCCTTTCGGCACAGTTGCCCCCGGTGGGCAGCGTTCCGCGTGGATATGTTCCTTACGAATATCCGAATTCGCAGGCTGGCTACGATTCGGCTTTGGCCTACCTCCGTTCGCCCTTGCAGTTTGAAGAAACAGACCGCGAAAGCATGATGGCCGAGAGCAAGGAGCTGTACACCATCTTTTGCAGCCATTGCCACGGCGATAAAGGCGACGGCAACGGTATCCTGGCCCAGCGCGAGAAGTTCCTCGGAATTCCTTCCTACGGCCGCGACCGCCTGCCGAATATCACCGAGGGCAGCATCTATCACGTGATCACTTATGGGAAGAACCTCATGGGCTCACACGCCTCACAGCTCACCGAGGAGGAGCGCTGGAAGATCGTGAACCATGTATTGTATCTGCGCAACGAGATCAGCCCGGATCCAAATGCGAAGGCAGAGGATATGAACCAAACAGAAGCCTGAGAGAATGTTTGAATTCAGCAATAAAGCAAAGAGGTTCAGCTGGATACTGATGGCCATTGGCGCAGTAGCCCTTGTGATGAACTTCACGACCAACGATGCGGCGCACGGCCACGCAGATGACCACGGCACCGAAATGCACGCGGAAGAAGCGCACGGTTCAGACCACGGAGCACATGCAGAGGAGGCGCATGACGGACATGGCGAAGAGGCAGATGCCGAAAGCCACGGAGAGCACGCTGCGATGCATGCGGAGGCCGGGCACGACCATGCTGAAGAGCACGCCCACCACTCACCTGCGGCCAACAAGCCCTGGAGCCGTCTGTTCCACAACAGCTTTTTCTTCATGGCGATCGCCTTGGGTTCTTTGTTTTTCCTGGCGATCCAGTATGCGGCTCAGGCCGGATGGAGTGTGACCAGCCTTCGGATCATGGAGGCCATCGCCACCTTCCTGCCCATTCCACTCATTGTGATGATCATCATTGCAGGCTTGGGTGTCGGTCATGTACACCATATGTGGCATTGGATGGCCGAAGGCATCACCGAGGAGGGAAGCGCCACCTATGATTCCATCATAGCGGGCAAGGCAGGTTATCTGAATGGTCCATTCTTCATGGCCCGCTTGGTCGCCTATCTGATCGTTTGGGTGCTCTTTGCCCGGATCTTACGCTCGCTCTCGCGCCGTTCGGATGAAGCAGCCAATTCAGACGAGAAATGGGCGGTATGGCGCAAGTCGCGCAATATG
>RFXV01000254.1 GCA_009921445.1 Flavobacteriia bacterium | reverse complement strand
TGATGATGCCTTCTATCGACTGCGAAAAGGCCGATTGCTCTTCTTTCTTCGGATAAAGCCAACCACCCATGCCAATTCCATAGACACCACCGTTCTGCCCAGGTGAGGGAGCTTCCACCTCGCACTGGTATCCCTTCGGCTTGCCCTCTTCGCCAACAAGTCGAAAAGCGAGGCCGGAGTTAAGCTTTTTCTCAGCCGCATCGGCCGGGAGCATGATCTCGGCGGTCAGTTCGAAGTCACTCATCTCGATATCGGAAACGACCCAGACATTGTTCGTGGCGAGAAGATGGACGACGCCGTCCTTCACTTCGAAAGTTTCCACTTCGGCCCGAGGCGTCCAGCCATCTGTGGAGTCATCCCCGAAAAAAACGACCCAGCCATCATCAGCGGAAAGGGAAAAGACAGAGGCCAGTATAAGCGACGCAAGAAGTATGGGTTTCATGATCGCTACGGTAGCGAATCGAAAAGGGAAGCAAAGACGAATCTGCCTGCTGATTACGTATCATCGAATAGGGTCAGGTCATCGACCCAATAGGATCAGGGATGCCAGTCAATAGGGTTAGTTTTTCCGCGCTGCGGCCGGGATCTTGGATCTTGGATCTTGGATCTTGGATCTTGGAGAAGAAAAGCCCACTGACCACTGACCACTGACCACTGACCACTGACCACTGACCACTGACCTACTCCAGCTTCCACTCCCGCAAGACAAAACGGGAATCGAATTTTCCACCGGCGTGTTTTTTGCAGCATACGAAGCAGGCCACTTTTCTTGTCAACCTGCGCACACGTTTGACCTCTGTTTCGCAGACAGGACATACGTATGCGTATTTCCGCTTTTGTCGTCTCGGCTGAAAATTCAGATCGTGACAACGATCTTCTCCGTGAATTCCGAGATCTGCGCAGGCCATTTTCCATTCCGGGCCATGGGGCTGAATCCGCTTCCCCTTGTTGCGGCCGAAGGAGACGAGATGAGCCATCTCGTGAAGAAAAGTCTGCCGAATCTCCTGATCCCGCCGCTCCTCGGGCAGTGTCTGAAGCTTTGGATTCAGCTCGATTCTACCCGTCTGATAAAAGGCACGACCTGCGGCAGTTCGCATCCGCTTGTTCCAGACCACCTCGACTGACTTGGCCAATTCATCGAGCCCGAGACGCAGGGCATGCTCAGCTGCCTGACTGGTGAGATCCTTGTCAAAACCGACCGTAACCCATACGCAGCCCTCTGGTGGATCT
>RFXV01000253.1 GCA_009921445.1 Flavobacteriia bacterium | reverse complement strand
CTTGGCTTTACCGTTGAAGAGGCTGCTCGTTATCGGTACTTCCTGATTGTTCCGATCGTTCTCATCGTCACATTTGCGGTGAGAAACCTTCTGAATAGTCGTGCAGGCCGTTCAATCATTGCGATCCGTGATAATGAGACCGGTGCAGCGGTGAGCGGGGTCAACCTCGTTCGTCAAAAGGTGTACACCTTCGGTACCTCGGCGGCAATGTGCGGTCTTGCTGGCTCGATTCTTGCAATTGACAAAGGATTTGTCGCCGAGCAGGACTTCCTGTTCCCGTTGGCCGTCGAGATGCTTGTTGGTCTTGTGATCGGTGGTGTTGCAACCCTTGGTGGAGCATTCATTGGGGCATTCGTCATCGTGTTCGTCAAGGAGTTCTCAAAGAACGTCAACATTGACTTCGGAGTTTTCGTTCTCGACGGTAAGGGGCCGTTCTCGGCACTGATCTTTGGTGTGATTTTGATTCTCACCACCTTCTTCTTGCCTCGTGGCATTGTAGGTTCGTTGAAACCAACATTCATGCAGAAGGTGTACCGAATCGATCCGAAGGCACCTCCGTTGCCTGCTGATCTGTCACGCCTGTCGTGACACCGAGCACCACAGAATTTCCGATATCGTCAATTTCTATTCATAAAGTCGCTGAGTCGTCCCGACTCATCGAAACAACAAAAAGGGGAGATACATGAGAAGGATGAAGAGAAGAAGAGGCTGCTGCTGAGGAACCAGCTGAAGAATCAGGTGGAGCAGCCAGCGAAGAAGACACCGCTGCCGCTCTTGAGGAAGCAGCAGAAGAGGACGCCGAAGCCGAGGCGGCTGGCGCACCAGAAACTTTTGAAGATTGGCAGGCTCTGTGGGCCTCTGAGCGTCAAGCGGTCATCGACCGTGCAGTCGCTGAGGGATGGGGTCTCGATGAGGCAACTGGTATCGCAACTGGTCCAGAGGGCTTCACCCTCGACACAAACCTTTGCCCAGAAGGCTGGAGCAACACTGAAGGTCTAGACGACGGAGTCATCACCATCGGTGCAACGTCCGCAACCTCGGGTTCACTCGCAGCGTATGGCAACATCTACGCCGGCCTTGGCTACTACTTTGACTACCTCAACTCTGAGGGCGGCATCGGCGGATACACGTTCGAAGTTGACCTCAAGGACGACGAGTACGTCGCAACGAAGACCATTGAGGCATGGACGGAGTTCTTCCAGAGCACAAAGCCACTCGTTGGCCACACAC
>RFXV01000252.1 GCA_009921445.1 Flavobacteriia bacterium | reverse complement strand
AGCATTCGAAAACTCATCGCGCTGGAAGCTGAGCGAAAGGAACAGCTCGGCAGAGCGGCAGAACCCGTTGTGGAACACATCACGCATCGGGTCCGAAGCGGCGAAAGTCTTGGACTCATCGCACAACGCTACGGAGTGCGCGTGTCGCAACTCAAGGAGTGGAATAAGCTGAGTGGCCATCTGATCCGGACAGGACAGAAACTGATCATTTACAGTTCGGTGGATCATGGAAGCAGGAAAAAGAAAACAGCCTCGGAAACGGTGACCTCAGACGCGAACACCGATGTGTATACCGTTCGTCCGGGAGATACCTTATACGGCATTGCTCAACGCTATCCAGGCATAAGCCCGGAACAGATCATGGAGTGGAACCGCATTCGCAGTGCGCGGAAAATAAAGCCAGGCATGAAGCTCAGGATCCACAAAAAGAGCTAACGACCTCATGAGATGGCCCGCATTTCTAAGCCTTGTGATGCTCCTCTCCTGCACCGGACCTGAAAAGCAGGTGGAGATCCTGCTCCCCGGAAGTACCGGTGGAAGCCTTGAAGTACTGGTGGTCATGGACCATGCCCTTTGGGAAGGTTCCGTGGGTTCAAAGGTTCGGGAGCAATTCAACGCACCCATGCCCGGCATGCCTCAGGAGGAGGCTTGGTACAAGCTCATACGTATCGAACCCAAGGCGCTCAACGGGCTGCTCAAAAGAGCCCACCTGATCTTCATGGCTGAGATCGACAGCAGCATGCAGAGCAGCCAGGGAGAGAATCTTTGGTCCAAACCTCAAATGATCACCTCCTACAGAGCCCCTTCGGAAGCAGAGCTTTTGCAGCAAATGGAGAATGATCTTGCGGAACACCTGAAGGGCATCCGTGCTTTTGAGCGTCGGCACATCCTGAAACGCATCGCCCGACAACGACAGAATGCATCCAACTCCACGCTGCTCCGTTCACTGCAGGCGCAGCTCACCCTTCCCATCAATTTTGAGCTGGATACCGACCTTGAAGACTTGAGCATCTTTTGGAGCCGGAACCAAAAGAGCGATCAGTGCCTCATGATCCATCGTCGTCCACTGGATGATGATCTTTTGCTGCTGGGAAAAGACATTCTCCCCGTGCGCGACAGTCTGTGTAAAGCCTATGTCCCGGGGCAATTCGATGGGACCTACATGACCACCGAATACCGATTGCCGCCGTCCATCGAGACATCGGAATTGGATGGCTGTTTCGCATTGGAGACG
>RFXV01000251.1 GCA_009921445.1 Flavobacteriia bacterium | reverse complement strand
TCCATCGATTTCATCGCATCCGATCCGATCTCCATTCCCCACAGCTACGATCGAAAAGAAGATGTAGAGATCAGCGGTTTGTGCACGGCGCTCATCAGTTGGGGAAGAAGGGATCTGATCATCCGAAGTGCAAGGGAGTGGATGCAGCGCATGGACCACCGTCCGTATGAATTTGTGATGCAGGCTTCCGAGAGCGAGTTGGCTTCCTTACGGACCTTCGTTCACCGAACCTTCAAAGACAGTGATCCAGTAGACTTGTTGCGTTCCTTGCGCCAGCTGTACGGGTCTGCTGGGGGAATGGAAGCTGCATTTGCTGTGCGTGATGGAGAGGAGGATAGCTCCTCGGCGATCGTACGCTTTAGAAATGAACTCCTCAAGCAAGCCCATCAAAAGCGATTTGAAAAGCATCTGGCCGATCCTTCATCGGGTTCTGCCGCCAAGCGGCTGCATATGTTCCTGCGGTGGATGGTGCGAAAGGATGAGGTGGGTGTGGACTTGGGCATATGGACTTCCATTCCCATGAGTAAGCTGATGATCCCGCTGGATGTGCACAGCGGCCGTGTGGCGAGGGAAATGGGTATTTTGAAGCGCAAAGCCAATGACCACCAGGCTGTTGTAGAGATCACACGATTTTCCCGATCCATCTTCCCTGAAGATCCGGCCCTAATGGATTACGCCTTCTTCGGAATGGGCGTGGACCCTGAAGGCGACAGCAGCACATAAAGGCATCCGCCCAGTCCGTAGGCAAGGACATCCGCCGGGTCGGACACCATCTCCTCGAAATAAATGGGGAGGAGGCCTTCAAACAAGGCGCTGAACCAGATCCATCCGATCAACACAAAGAACCACCTTCGTTTTGGGCTGAGCCGGTTTCCGCTCCAATAGGCCAGTTCGTCCATCAAAGAGAGCACGATGGGAAGGGTCAGGAGGTCATCGCCATAGCTGCGCAGGGGCGGAGAGGACCAGCCTAGGTGCATCAGCCCTTGGTGGGTTCCGACAAGCAAGAGCGGGAGTAGGGGAGCGGGACATCTCATCCGGAAAAGGTCACTGCCATCCAGGAAAGGGCGGCCATAAGGAACAGATAGATCAGAAAGAGAAAGTTCACCAGCTTTTTGAAGCCAAAGACGATCCAGTGGTCATCGGGCTTTATGGGAAGAAGGGATTTGTTCAGGTCGAGCGAGAATGGGTTCTCTTCCTCAGGGAGCGGCGGGTCTTGCTTGATGCGTTCGCGGGCCGGAAAGCTGCATTGCGGGCACTGGTT
>RFXV01000026.1 GCA_009921445.1 Flavobacteriia bacterium | reverse complement strand
TTGGGTGTTAAGTTGTGCAACGACATATGAATTCGCTTAAGCTTCTAATTCTTCTACTTTCAACAGGTGACGAACACGCTCCACCATTCCCATGATCTGCGGGGTGACATTGTGCTCGACGCTTGAATTGATTTTCTTTAGTCCGAGTGCCTCCATGGTTTTTACCTGACGCGCTGGACGTTTGATCGTACTTCTAATCTGTGTGAGACGGATCCTGGACATTTCTTTCGATTAACCGTTGAATACCTTGCTCATTGCAATGCCTCTGCTGCGCGCCACTTCCCGTGCATCGCGCATCATCATCAGCGCCTTGAATGTGGCCTTTACCACATTGTGCGGATTCGAAGAACCTTTGGATTTGGCCAATACGTCCTGAACCCCGGCACTCTCGAGAACGGCGCGCATGGCGCCACCCGCGATAACTCCTGTTCCGTTGGATGCGGGACGAAGAAAGACCGTTGCTCCTCCAAAACTCGCCTCCTGTTCATGTGGCACGGTCTGGTTGACCACAGGGATCTTGACCAAATTCTTCTTAGCGTCCTCGATGCCCTTGGTGATGGCCTCAGAAACTTCCTTGCTCTTGCCCATTCCGTAACCGGCAACACCGCTCTCATCACCCACCACAACGATGGCAGAGAAACCGAATGTGCGTCCTCCTTTGGTGACCTTGACCACGCGCTGGATTCCGACGAGTCGGTCGGTCAGCTCAAGTCCACCGGGCTTCACTCTTTTGACGTTTTTGAATTCTTTCATGTCTTAAAATTTCAGTCCGCCTTCACGCGCACCATCTGCCAATGCTTTCACTCGTCCGTGGTAGAGGTAACCTCCCCGGTCGAATGCACAGGTTTCGATTCCCTTTGCCTTCGCCAGCTCAGCGAGCTTTTTTCCCACGGCTTCTGCTGTGTTCTTCTTATCGCTGCCCGCCTCAATGTCCTTCTCCCGTGAGGAAGCGGCTGCAAGAGTGGTTCCGCTCACATCGTCTATGAGTTGTGCGTAGATCTCCTTGTTGCTTCTGAAGACACTCAGTCGGGGCGTCTCCGCAGTGCCTTTGATCACTTTGCGGATCCTGTGGCGGATCCTACTTCTCCTTTCTGCTTTCGTCAATGCCATGTCCTGTGGTTATTTAGCGGCTGTCTTACCGGCTTTGCGGCGTATCTGCTCACCCTGGAAGCGCACACCCTTTCCTTTGTAAGGTTCCACCTTTCTGAGGGAGCGGATCTTTGCAGCGACCATGCCCAAAAGGTGCTTATCGTGTGAAGTCAGTTTTACTGTCGGGCTCTTTCCTTTTTCCATGGTCGTCTCCAACTTGACTTCCTTGGGGATCTCCATGATGAAATTGTGCGAATAGCCCAGGCTCAGGTCGAGCATCTGCCCTTGGTTGGAAGCCCTGTAGCCCACACCTACCAATTCGAGCGTCTTGCTGTAGCCCTCATGGACTCCCGTCACCATATTCTGGATCAGGGCCCGGAATAGTCCGTGCATGGCACGGTTCTCCTTCTGGTCGTTCGGACGGCTGACAGAGATCACTCCGTCTGTCATGGTCACGGAGATGTTCTCATGTACCTCCTGCTCGAGGCTGCCCATCTTCCCTTTGACCTGCACCATTTGACCGTTGATGGTCACTTCAACTCCTTCCGGAACAGTGATGGGTGCGTTACCAATTCTTGACATGCGTTCTTCCTTTATGGATGATTAATAGACGTAGCAAAGAACTTCTCCGCCTACATTCTCCCTGCGGGCCTGCTTATCACTCATCACTCCTTTCGAAGTGGAAACGATGGCGATGCCCAAGCCGTTCTTGACACGGGGCAGTTCACCTGCACCCTTGTACTGGCGCAGACCTGGACGGCTCACGCGCTTCAAGCCCTGGATCACAGAGGCCTTGGACATCTTGTCGTACTTCAAGGCGATCTTGAGTACGTTCTGAGGCTT
This sequence comes from Flavobacteriia bacterium, assembly GCA_009921445.1. Lineage (GTDB taxonomy): Bacteria > Bacteroidota > Bacteroidia > Flavobacteriales > Schleiferiaceae > RFXV01. The sequence continues at coordinate 13,918 of RFXV01000026.1, read as the reverse complement.
TTCTTCAACAACCTTGTAGCCCATGATGAATCCCTGATCCAACAGGATCTTGGTCATGTTCTCCTTCAGACTGGTCGAAGGGATCTCAACGACACGGTGGCCCGCCATCAAGGCGTTGCGCACGCGGGTCAGAAAATCAGAAATAGGATCTGTCAGCATTTTGCGTTCTATCTAAAATTACCAGCTTGCCTTTTTCACACCTGGGATCAGGCCCTTGTTGGCCATTTCCCGGAAGGTCACTCTCGAAATGCCGAAGTGACGCATATATCCCTTTGGACGCCCAGTCAGCTTGCAGCGGTTGTGCATGCGGACGGGCGATGCATTCTTAGGGAGCTTTTGCAGGCCTTCATAGTCTCCCGCTGCTTTGAGAGCAGCACGCTTTTCAGCGTAACGGGCGGCCATTTTGGCTCTCTTGCGCTCGCGCGCCTTCATCGATTCTTTTGCCATATTACTTGCCTTTGCGGAACGGAAGTCCGAAATGGGTTAACAATGCTTTTGCTTCTTTATCCGTAGGAGCGGAGGTCACGAAGGTGATGTCCATTCCAGAAATGCGATTGACCTTGTCGATATCGATCTCCGGGAAAATGATCTGCTCAGTGATGCCCAGATTGTAGTTGCCGCGGCCATCGAATCCATTGGCTTTGATGCCATCGAAGTCACGAATACGGGGCAGGGCAGAGAAGATCAGACGCTCGAGGAACTCGTACATCTTCTCTCCGCGCAAGGTCACTTTCGCGCCGATCGGCATTCCCTTCCTCAGTTTGAAGTTGGAGATGTCTTTCTTGGACACTGTGGATACAGCCTTCTGACCTGTGATCAGGCTCAGCTCGTCCATAGCGTACTCGATCAGCTTCTTGTCGGCAACGGCATCGCCCACACCTCTGCTCAGAACGATCTTCTGAAGCCGCGGGATCTGCATGGTCGACTTGTACCCGAACTCTTCCATCAGCGCCTTGCAGATGCGTTCGCGGTACTCCGTTTTCATTTTCGGTGTGTATTCCATCAGTTCAGTATCTCTCCTGATTTCTTGGCATAGCGCACCCGCTTGCCATTCTCATCCATCTTTCTTCCCACGCGGGTAGGAACGTTTTCCTTCGGATCCACCACCATGAGGTTGCTCATGTGGATGGGCGCTTCCTTTTCCTCGATTCCTCCCTGGGGACTGCTGGCACTTGGCTTTTGGTGCTTGTGTACCATATTCAGTCCCTCGACGATGGCTCGGTTCTTCTCACCGAACATCTCGACCACTTTTCCTGTCTTGCCTTTGTCTTCTCCGGCCATGACCTGAACAGTGTCTCCCTTTTTGATGTGAAACTTCTTCATCCTTGATTCCTTAAAGCACTTCAGGTGCCAGTGAGACGACCTTCATGTACTGTTTGTCCCTGAGTTCGCGAGCCACTGGGCCGAAGACGCGGGTACCGCGCATTTCGCCAGTGGTGTTCAACAGAACGCAGGCATTGTCGTCAAAGCGGATGTAGCTGCCATCGGGACGGCGCACTTCCTTTTTGGTACGGACGACCACTGCTGTACTGACCTGTCCTTTTTTCACTGTTCCGGATGGAGCCGCTTCTTTGATCGAGACAACGATCTTATCTCCAATGGAAGCGTAGCGCCTTTTGGTTCCGCCCAGTACCCGAATGCAGAGCACCTCTTTGGCTCCGGTGTTATCGGCGACGCGCAAACGTGATTCTTGTTGCAACATGGCTTACTTGGCTCTTTCAATGATGTCCACGAGGCGCCAGTTCTTGGTCTTGCTCATTGGACGGGTTTCCATGATCCGCACCGTATCTCCTTCGTTGCACTCGTTCTTTTCGTCGTGTGCATGAAATTTGTTGGTGGTCTTGATGAACTTGCCGTAGATCGGGTGCTTCTGCTTCCTTTCCACGCTCACGACGATGGACTTGTCCATTTTGGTACTCGTGACAATGCCCACCCGTTCTTTTCTGAGATTTCTCGTCTTTTCTTCCATCTCCATCAGGCGCTTTGGGTTTCTTCCATCTGTCTCTTCTTGAGCTCGGTCTCCAGCCGGGCTATGACTTTGCGCTTGGAGCGCAAGGTCAGGGGGTTTTCCAAAGGAGAAATGTGGTGCGCCATCTTCATCTTGTTATAGCTGATGCGCTCCTCATCCAGGTTCTCCCGGATCTCCTTGGTCGTCATTTCTCTGATCACATTTGCTTTCATCGGGTCTGTCATCAAGCTTCAACGTAGTCTCTGCGTACGAGGAACTTGCACCGTACGGGTAATTTTTGTGCCGCCAGTCGCATGGCCTCCTGTGCCACGTCCAACGGAATTCCATCCATCTCAAAGAGAATGCGTCCGGGCTTGACCGGGGCTACCCAATGGTCAAGAGCACCTTTTCCCTTACCCATACGTACCTCTGCAGGCTTTTTAGTGATGGGCTTGTCCGGGAAGATGCGGATCCACATCTGTCCTTCCCTTTTCATGTAGCGGGTGGCCGCAATACGCGCCGCTTCGATCTGACGGGAGGTGATGAACTTCTCATCAAGGGTCTTCAAGGCAAAGCTTCCGAAGGCAATGGTGTGCCCGCGATGTGAAATGCCCTTCATTTTCCCTTTGAAGGTCTTTCTGTGTTTGGTCTTTTTAGGCTGTAGCATTTTCTTCTCGCCTTATGATTTCTTTCTCCTTGGTCCGCGGCGATCGCCACCCCCGGCTCCGCCCTTGCCGCCTCTCTTCTGTGCGGGCAGGTTGTTGCTCAGGTCGCGCTTTCCGTATACCTCTCCTTTCATGATCCACACCTTGATACCAATGCGTCCATAGGTAGTATGTGCTTCTGCCAAATGGTAGTCGATGTCCGCGCGGAAGGTGTGCAGAGGCGTTCTGCCATCCTTGTACATTTCGCTGCGGGCGATCTCTGCTCCATTCAGACGTCCGCTGACCAGCACCTTGATCCCTTCGGCACCCATTCTCATGGAAGCAGCAATGGCCATTTTCACAGCGCGACGGTAGCTGATACGTCCCTCGATCTGTCTTGAAATGCTGTCGGCTACGAGTTTCGCGTCCAATTCGGGGCGCTTGATCTCGTAGATATTGATCTGAACTTCTTTCTTGGTCAGCTTCTTCAGTTCCTCCTTGAGCTTGTCCACCTCCTGGCCCTGCTTACCAATGATGATCCCTGGACGAGCAGAGGTGATGGTCACAGTGACCAACTTCAGTGTACGCTCAATGATGATGCGCGACACCACGGCCTTTTGAAGACGGGCATAAAGGTACTTGCGCACCTTGTCGTCTTCAGCGAGTTTGTCGCCGTAATCTGTTCCGCCGTACCAGTTGGAGTCCCATCCGCGGATGAAACCGAGGCGATTGCCTATTGGATTGGTTTTTTGTCCCATTAAGCCTGAGTTTCTTCCGTTAATTCTTTTGCTTCAGCAGCTTCACCTTTTGAAGCTGAAAGGGTGAGTCGAACGTGATTCGATCTCTTTCTGATCCTATGCGCTCTTCCCTGTGGTGCGGGCTGGATACGCTTGAGCATGCGGCCACCATTCACTTCGATGGATCCGATCACCAAACCGGCTTCTTCAATTCGTCCGCCTTCATTCTTCTGTTCCCAGTTGGATATGGCTGAGCGAAGGAGTTTCTCCATGCGCCCGGAAGCCTCCTTTGGACTGTTCTTCAGGAGGAAAAGGGCTTTTTCGATCTCCATTCCCCGGATCATGTCCGCAATGAGTCTCATTTTACGTGGTGAAGTCGGACAGTTGTTCAAACTGGCTATGGCCATCGAACTTCTGGCTTCTTTGATCGCCTCTGCACGTAATTTCTTTCTGTTTCCCATCGTGCCCTCTCTTATCGTTTTCCTTTGTCTTTCTTATTGCCCGCATGGCCTCTGAAGGTTCGGGTAGGGGCAAACTCACCCAACTTGTGTCCGACCATATTCTCCGTGACGTAGACGGGAATGAAGCTCTTTCCGTTGTGAACGGCGATGGTCTGGCCGACAAAATCCGGCGAGATCATGGACGCTCTGGACCAGGTCTTGATGACGGTCTTTTTGTTGCCCTCTACATTGGCTTCCACCTTGCGGCTGAGCTTGTAATGGATGTAGGGTCCTTTTTTCAGTGAACGAGGCATACTGGCTTATTTCTTTCTTCTGTCAATGATGTACTTATTCGAAGCCTTCTTCGGTGCGCGGGTCTTGTAGCCCTTGGCTGGCTTACCATTCCTCGACCGCGGATGGCCGCCTGAAGCCCGTCCTTCACCACCACCCATTGGGTGATCGACTGGGTTCATCGCTACGCCACGGACGCGGGGCCTTCTGCCCAGCCAGCGGCTTCTGCCTGCTTTTCCGCTGCGCTCCAGTGCGCTGTCAGAGTTGGATACCACGCCGATGGTGGCCATGCAGGAAGTGAGGATCATACGGCTCTCACCAGAAGGCATCTTGATGATGGCATACTTACCATCGCGGGCAGACAGCTGAGCAAATGCACCACCGCTGCGCGCGATCATAGCACCTTGTCCTGGACGCATCTCAATGCAGCTGATCACAGTACCGAGCGGAATGTCTTTCAGGAAGAGGGCATTTCCCACATCAGGAGTTGCCTTTTCTCCCGACATGACCTGCTGACCCACCTGAAGACCGTTCTGAGCGATGATGTACCGCTTTTCACCGTCTGCGTAGAACAACAGGGCAATACGTGCATTTCTGTTCGGATCGTATTCAATGGACTTTACAGTGGCCGGTATCCCGAACTTCTCTCTCTTGAAGTCCACGAGGCGATAGCGCTGCTTGTGTCCGCCTCCGATGTTGCGGACGGTCATCTTACCGCGGCTGTTCCGCCCACCAGAGCGCTTTTTCCCTTTTGTCAGGGACTTTTCCGGCTTGCTTTCCGTGACCGAGCTGAAGTCGCTCAATACGCGGAAGCGCTGTCCGGGGGTGATTGCTTTGAGTTTACGTACGCCCATGATCTTAAATGTTGCTGTAGAGGTCGATGGATTCACCGCTGCGAACTTCCACAACGGCCTTCTTGTAGGCGCCTGTGCTTCCGTCGATCAGTCCGGTCTGGGTGTAGCGTCGCTTGCTCTTTCCGGGCATGATGGAAGTGCGGACCTGCTCCACATTCACTTGATAAAGTTCTTCTACGGCCTTGCGGATCTGAAGCTTGTTCGCCTTTTTGTGCACGATGAATGCATAGCGATTCAGCTTCTCAGCCTCCTGCGTGGCTTTCTCGGTAATGAGTGGTCTGATGAGTACTTCCATGACGATCAGCTCAATGAGTCGTTCAACTTGCTCGCTGAAGCTTCAGTGAGCACCAAATTCTGTGCATTCATCACCTTGTAGGTGTTCAGGTCGTTGAGCGTGATAACCTCTGAGCCCTGAAGGTTCCGCGCAGAGAGGTATACGTTCTGATCCGCCTCGTCCAAAACCACCAAGGTCTTGACCGAGTTGAGTTTCAAGGCATTCAGAATGCTTGAGTAGTCCTTTGTACGAGGGGCTTCCATACTGATCTGATCCAGAACGGTAATGGACTTCGAACCAGCCTTCATGCTCAACGCGCTCTTTCGGGCAAGGCGCTTGACCTTCTTGTTCAATTTGAAGCCATAACCGTGCGGACGGGGTCCGAAGACCGTTCCGCCACCACGTTGGATAGGGGAGCGCATGGAACCTACGCGTGCATTGCCTGTTCCTTTTTGCTTGTAGGCTTTTTTCGTAGTGCGGGCGATCTCAGAACGCTCTTTGGTCTTGTGCGTTCCCTGACGCTTGTTGGCCAAATGCTGTTTGACATCGAGGTAGATCGCGTGCTCGTTGGGTTCGATACCAAAAACGGCATCCTCGAGTTTCGCTTTACGCCCGGTATCCTCGCCCTTCTGATTGAAAATACTGATCTTCATTATTTCTCGACGATTAGGAATCCGTTCTTGGGACCGGGAACTGAACCGCTGATGATGAGCAGGTTCTTTTCCTCATCCACCTTCATGATGGTCAGGTTCTGGACAGTTGTCTTTGCATTGCCCATCTGTCCGGCCATTCGCATTCCTTTGAAAACGCGTGATGGATCCGAACCTGCGCCGATGGAACCCGGTGCTCTGAGCCTGTTGTGCTGACCGTGCGTTGCCTGGCCTACACCCGCAAATCCGTGGCGCTTGACGACGCCTTGAAATCCCTTACCCTTGGAAGTGCCGACCACATCGACAAACTCCCCTTCCTGGAAGATCCCAACACCGAGCTCGTCTCCGAGCTTCAGGTCTTCGGTTCCTTCCCAGTCTTGATATTCGCAGACCACGCGCTTGGGCGTAGTTCCTGCTTTCTTGAAATGGCCTTTGAGTGCTGATGGGGTGTTCTTCTCCTTGCGATCGACTGCGGCGATCTGCAAGGCGCTGTACCCATCGACATCTTCGGTACGAACTTGGGTCACCACATTGGGCACCGCTTCGATCACAGTACACGCAATGTTCTTACCCTCTTCGTTGAAGATGCTGGTCATTCCTACTTTTTTCCCAATGAGCGCTGGCATTCTTTCTACGTATTAGACTTTGATTTCTACTTCTACACCGCTGGGCAACTCGAGCTTCATCAAGGCGTCGATCGTCTTGGATGAGCTGGAGTAGATGTCCATGAGGCGCTTGTACGAAGAGAGCTGGAATTGCTCCCTCGATTTCTTGTTCACGTGCGGTGAGCGGAGGACCGTGTAGATCCGCTTGTTGGTGGGGAGGGGGATAGGCCCATTCACCACAGCTCCGGTGCTCTTCACCGTCTTGACGATCTTCTCAGATGACTTGTCGATCAGATTGTGATCGTACGACTTGAGTTTGATGCGAATTTTTTGACTCATTCCTTGATCCTCTTAAACTGTTTGCCCTTTGACCTTTGCGATCACTTCTTCTGCAATGTTCTTGGGCGTCTCCTCGTAGTGAGAGAATTCCATGCTCGATGTGGCACGTCCCGAACTCATGGTACGGAGTTGGGTGACGTAACCGAACATTTCAGACAGCGGTACATTGGCCTTGATGACCTGCGCTCCCGCACGGGAATCCATTCCCTGGACCATTCCACGTCTGCGGTTGATGTCGCCGACGATGTCGCCCATATTCTCTTCTGGGGTTGTGACCTCCAGCTTCATGATCGGCTCGAGGATCACCGGACGCGCTTTGTTGGCAGCATCCTTGTAGCCCATTTTGGCGCACAATTCGAAGGACAACTGATCAGAATCCACAGGGTGGAAGCTTCCGTCTTTCAGGGTGATCTTCAGGCTGTCCATTTCGTAGCCCGCCAAAGGACCATTCTTCATGGCCTCTTTGAATCCTTTCTCTACAGATGGGATGAATTCCTTGGGTACGTTTCCGCCCTTCACTTCATTGACGAACTGAAGGCCTTCCTGTTCCCCTTCGTCCGCGGGTCCAAGTGTGAAGACGATATCGGCGAACTTTCCTCGTCCACCAGTCTGCTTCTTGTACACCTCGCGGTGATCGACAGTGCCCGTAATGGCTTCTTTGTATTGAACCTGAGGCGCTCCCTGGTTGCACTCCACCTTGAACTCCCTGCGGAGTCGGTCGATGATGATGTCCAGGTGCAACTCACCCATTCCACTGATCACGGTTTGTCCAGTATCGTCGTCGGTGTGTACGCGGAAAGTAGGATCCTCTTCAGCGAGCTTGGCCAGACCCATGCCGAGTTTGTCCACGTCCGCCTGAGATTTAGGTTCTACCGCAATTCCGATCACGGGCTCCGGGAAGCTCATGGATTCCAGAACGATCGGTGATTTCTCGTCGCAGAGCGTATCGCCAGTGCGGATATCCTTGAATCCAACGCCTGCAGCGATGTCTCCCGCCTCGATCACATCGATCGGGTTTTGCTTATTGGAGTGCATTTGGAAGATGCGGCTGATGCGCTCCTTCTTGTTGGTGCGGGTATTCAGTACATAGCTTCCCGCATTGAGACTTCCAGAATAGGCACGGAAGAAACAAAGTCTGCCTACGAAGGGGTCGGTGGCGATCTTGAATGCCAGAGCAGAGAACGGTTCATCGCTCTGCGGCTTGCGGCTCTCTTCTTCCTCTGATTTTGGATTGGTACCCGTAATGGCTTCCACATCCACCGGCGAAGGCAGATAGGCCATTACGGCATCCAGCATGGTTTGTACGCCCTTGTTCTTGAAAGCAGAACCGCAAAGGATCGGAACGATCTTCATATCGATGGTCGCCGCACGAATGGCCGCCATCATTTCTTCGCGGGTGATGCTGTCTGGGTCCTCAAAGAATTTTTCCATGAGGTTGTCGTCATAATCTGCGACGGCCTCGACGAGTTTTTCTCTGTACTCATTCACTGTATCAACAAGGTCGGCAGGAATATCGACGACCTCGTAGGTCATGCCCTGGGTATCGTCGTTCCAGATGATCGCCTCCATGGTGAGCAGGTCGACCACCCCTTTGAATTCTGCTTCGGCGCCGATCGGGACCTGAAGAGGAACCGGATTGGATCCCAGCCGATCTCGAACCTGATTGACCACATTAAAGAAGTCTGCTCCCTGACGGTCCATCTTGTTGACGAATCCCATGCGGGGAACGTGGTACTTTTCCATTTGACGCCAAACAGTCTCCGATTGGGGCTCTACTCCGCCGACAGCACAGTAAAGCGCAACTGCACCATCCAATACACGCATGGAGCGCTCCACCTCCACTGTGAAGTCCACGTGACCGGGAGTGTCGATGATGTTGATCTTGTATTGCTCGGTTTCGTCGGTGGATTTCCCCTGTGCAGTAGGGTAATTCCAAAAACAGGTGGTCGCAGCGGAAGTAATGGTGATTCCCCGCTCCTGTTCCTGTTCCATCCAGTCCATTGTGGCAGCTCCGTCGTGCACCTCACCAATTTTGTGGTTGATTCCGGTGTAATAGAGGATGCGCTCGGTGGTCGTGGTCTTTCCCGCGTCAATGTGGGCACTGATGCCAATGTTGCGGGTGTATTTTAGATCGCGTACGGCCATGATTCCTTTAGGGTGTAGGTTGGATGCGTTGTCGGTTAGAATCGGAAATGTGAGAATGCCTTGTTGGCCTCGGCCATCTTGTGCGTGTCTTGGCGCTTTTTGACCGCCGCACCTTCTTCCTTGGAAGCAGCTACGATCTCGTTGGCCAGACGCTGGCTCATGGTCTTTTCATTTCGCTTACGTGCAAAGAGGATGAGCCACTTCATCGCCATGGAAATCTTGCGGTCCGGGCGGATCTGGTTCGGAATCTGAAAGGTCGCTCCACCAACGCGGCGGCTTCTGACCTCCACATGTGGCATGACGTTGGTCAATGCCTCCTTCCAGACCTCGATGCCGTCTGCACGCTCGGTCTTTTCCGACACCATGTCGATGGCATCATAAAAAATGGCGTATGCAGTACTCTTCTTCCCGTCGTACATCATGTTGTTGACAAAACGGGTGACCAATGGGTCATTGAATTTTGGGTCTGGGAGAAGAATTCTCTTTTTGGCTCTCGTCTTTCTCATATCCGTTCAGCGCTGATCTGATTACTTTTTATCCTTCGGACGCTTGGCGCCGTATTTTGACCTTCTCTGTGTCCTTCCCTCCACACCTGCTGTATCCAGTGCTCCCCGTACAATATGGTATCTCACACCAGGTAGGTCTTTTACACGACCACCGCGCACAAGCACGATAGAGTGCTCCTGGAGGTTGTGTCCCTCTCCTCCGATGTATGCGTTCACTTCATTGCCATTGGTCAGGCGTACACGCGCCACCTTGCGCAGAGCAGAGTTCGGCTTCTTGGGAGTGGTCGTGTATACACGGGTGCAAACGCCCCGCCTTTGAGGGCAGGAATCCAGGGCCGCTGACTTACTTTTCTTCTCGATCGTCCGCCTTCCCTTGCGTACCAATTGCTGTATCGTGGGCATAAATGCTTGTTTTACTTGTAATTACGCCAAAAACCCCATTTTTTAGGGGACTGCAAAGGTACAGAGAATAATGACTCCCACAATAGTGTAAACACCTTTCCTTTAGCCGTGGGGCTTGAGAAGCAGCTGACAGGTGGCACTTGACTTTTGGATGTGTACGGTCATTCCTTCTTTTTCGATTCTTTTTATCGAATCTTCGGTATAATGACGAATGGTGTACAGCTGCAGATCGGTTTGGATGATGACATCAAAATGCGGGCAGAATTCGCGCTCCAACGAACTGAGTATGCGCAAGTCTTGATCGATGGAGAATGCCGAACTCACCGCAGAGTGTGCACTCAGATGGACCCGGGTTTTATGTGCATCGAAGATGCGGTAAATGGCACTGAGATGTTCCTCGGCCATGAAGGTCAGATCTTTTCTATGCAGCTGAATGAACGCCTGTTTTGATTTCCGAATAAAGCAGGGCAGGGTGGGGGGAGCGGTCAGGCCGTCTTCGATCCGTGTGCCTTCAGAATCAGGCTGCCTGAAACTCTTGACCTCCAGAACGATGTTCTTCTCCTTTAATGGCTGAATGGTCCTGGGATGGATGACCGTGGCACCGTGATAGGCGAGTTCAATGGCTTCATCGTAGGAAAGTCGGTCCAGAAGGACCGCATCTGAGAAGTATTTGGGGTCTGCGTTCAGGATGCCGGGAACATCTTTCCAAATGGACACTTTTTTGGCTTTCAGACAGTAGGCAAAAACAGCAGCTGAATAGTCGCTTCCCTCTCTGCCCAAAGTGGTGGTCGTTCCGCGCGGATCGGAGGCGATGAATCCCTGAGTGACAAGTATGCCTTTCTCGGGCAGGCCGTTTGAGATGTTCTGCTCCGTGGTCTGCCAGTCGACATGCGCTTCTCTGTGGCGAGAATCGGTCTTGATCAGATCACGTGCATCGACCCATTGGTTCGGCAGTCCATTCTGCGCAAAAAAAGCGGAAACGATGCGCGTACTGAACAGTTCTCCAAGGCCGACCATCTGATCGTAGGCCCGATCGTAGGTAGCATCCGTTTGGCCGATCATTTGCTGCCCTCTTTGCCCGATCGCTTCCAATGCGCGCTGAAGATCTTCGGGGATTCCCTCTGGAAAGAGCTCATTGCAAATGGCCAAATGCCGCATCTCGAGTGCATTCCATTCAACCATGGCTTCCTCGGAGCGCCCCTCCTGACTGGCAAAAAGAATGGATTCCAATGCGTTGGTGGTCTTGCCCATGGCAGAGATCACGATCAATAGCCGCTGACTCTGAAGCGAGGATATGATGCGGGCAAGGTTCCGAACGCCTTCGGCGTCGCGCACAGAGGCACCGCCGAATTTGTGGACGGAAGTCAGCCTATCCATGAATAGAAGAGGTCCTCAGATTGGAAAATGGTCCATGCATAGAGAAAGAAACGCAGGAATCGAACAGCTGCAAAACTAAGGTATCGTCGGGTCGGATAACGGATCGCTCCCGCCAGAATGCTGACTGGACTGAACGGCAGTGGGGTCATGGCAGCAATCACAATGAGAATGCCTCCATATCGACCGATCTGCTGCATCTGTTCTCTGTAGGTCTCTTCCACCCATCTTTTGATCTTGGGCAATTTGTAGAGCCTCTGGCCAATGAAGAAAGAAGCCATTCCTCCAATGTAGGAGGCCGCGGAAAGGGCGCCTACCCAGAGCCATGGATTGTTCTTGTCCTTGACGGCCCAGAGGAAAAGGTCCGGTGGGAGGATGCCCAGCGCGCTCTCGGAGATTAAAAGAATGACCGTGAGCCAGATCGGAGAAAGACCGGAACGCATCCAGTTTCGAAGTCCGTCCGTGAGCAGGTAGCGATCGATCAGTGCCAGTCCAACAGCAACAGCGGCAAGAAGTACCAGCAACTTCCAAACATTCTGCCTGAGAAATTCGACTCCGCCTCTGTGGCGGAACTGTGCAAAATAGACCCGGATCGCCCGGAATGGCCTGTCTTTTTTCAATTGCTTCCCGCTTGGGGGTTGTCAGGAAATCCGGCCCCAGTTCACTTTTTGACCGTATCGTTCTCTGTAGGCTTGTCTAACCCCAGGATATGCTTCGAGGTTTTGGTCCGAGGCCAAAATTTTTTGGGCCCGTTCCCGTGCCAGTTGAAGCAAGGGTCCGTCGTGGATCAGGCTGGCCAGTTTCAGTTCGAGGCTTCCGCTCTGCCGGGTTCCGAGCAAGTCTCCCGGACCGCGGAGTTTCAGGTCTTCTTCAGCGATCTCAAAGCCATCCTGAGTCCGGACCATGATCTCGATCCTCCTTCGCGCCTCGTTGCTGAGCTGTTCTCCCGACATGAGGATACAATAGGACTGGTCCGCTCCTCGACCCACTCTTCCCCGCAGCTGGTGAAGCTGAGAAAGTCCGAAGCGCTCACAGCTCTCAATGAGCATCACACTGGCATTGGGTACGTTCACGCCCACCTCGATCACCGTTGTGGCCACGAGGATCTGGCACACGCCTTTCGCAAAGCGTTGCATTTCGTGCTCTTTCTCTTCCGGCTTCATTCGACCGTGGACGATGGCCACTTCGTAATCCGGTCGTGGGAACATCTCCTGGAGGTGTTCAAACCCTTCCATCAGATTCCTATAGTCCATTTTAGACGATTCTTCGATCAGCGGAAAGACCACATAGACCTGTCGTCCTTTTTGGATCTCGGCCTTGAGAAATCCGATGACCTCGAGTCTTTTGCTCTCCGTCCGGTAAGCTGTTTTGATGGCCTTCCTTCCAGGAGGCAACTCATCGATGACGGAAACATCGAGATCACCATGCACGCTCATGGCCAGTGTTCGGGGAATGGGTGTAGCTGTCATGACCAGAACATGCGGTGGGGTGCTGCCCTTTTTCCATAATCGTGCCCGCTGAGCAACGCCGAAGCGATGTTGTTCATCGATCACCGCAAGTCCGAGGGACTGGAAACGCACTTCCTCTTCCAAAAGCGCATGCGTGCCCACAATAAAGGACAAGCTTCCATCTTGTAAGCCTCTGTGGATCTCCTCACGGACAGCTTTTTTGGTGCTGCCTGTCAGCAGACGGATGTCCATGTTCAATGGGTCCAGAAGTTCTTTGAGGGAATGGTAGTGCTGGGTGGCCAGGATCTCAGTCGGAGCCATCAGGCAGGCCTGTGTGTTGTTGTCCTGCGCTATGAGCATGCTCATCAAAGCGATGATGGTCTTCCCGCTGCCGACATCACCCTGCAGCAGTCGGTTCATCTGTTTTCCGCTGCCCATATCACTTCGGATCTCCTTCATCACCCGCTTCTGCGCTTCCGTGAGGTTGAAGGGCAGGACTTCGTCGTAGAATCGGTGGAACGCTTCACCGACCTTTTCCATGGTCAGCCCCCGAAAGTCATTTTGGATACGAATGCGGTGGCGCAGCACGTGGATCTGAAGCAAAAAGAACTCTTCGAATTTCATCCGCTCCCGCGCCTGGTGCAGGCTGTCGGTGTCGGTGGGTGCGTGGATGGTTTCCATAGCAGATCGCCTGGTGGGCCAACGGAATTCTGCGAGCCATTGGTCGGGGAAGAGCTCCGGCAGATCCCATTCACGGCGACCGATCAATTCACGGCACAATTTGGCGATTCCGCTGCTCGACAGACCTTTTCCGGAGAGCTTCTCTGTGCTCGAGTAGACCGGTTGAAGTCCTTTTCCGGAAAAGCTTCGCCCTTCCGGGATCTCGTCCATTTCGGGATGGGCAAAGGCCAGCTTGTCTTTTTGGCGTTGAGGTTTCCCGTAGATCACATACGATCGGCCCAAATGCATCTTCTTGCTGATCCACTGTATCCCTTTGAACCACATCAGCTCGATCTCGTGCGGCCCGCATTGGGCCATTCCAACCAATCTTTTGCCCCGGCCGCCACGAAGCTCACGAAGGTCTTGCAGGCGGACCACCAGCTGAACTTCCTGCTCGGGTTCCGAATACACCTCGGGAACCGTCCATACACGGGTTCGGTCGACGTATCGGAAAGGGTAGTGGCCCAAAAGATCCATAAAGGTCCTGATGCCCAATTCCTCTCTGAGCAGTCGGCCTCGTTCGGGCCCCACACCTTTCAGG
>RFXV01000250.1 GCA_009921445.1 Flavobacteriia bacterium | reverse complement strand
GGCAAAAAGTGCTGTCCCTAAAGATTTGAAGTAGGGGATCTTGGTGAACACCCAGAATATCCCGATGCTGAAGACAATAAAACTGATGGAGTTCTTGAGAAAGATAAAATTCGTTGGATCGACATACAATTGCTTGCTGTTCCTTTTGATGAAAAAGTCGATGGTTTTCCTCAAGACAAAAGAGATGATCCATGCAGCGACAAGTGTACCCGCTGCAAGGAATCCGTAATCGAGGTAGAGGTTTTTCATTTTGTTGTTTTTCGCCTCAGCAGACCATGGCCCAGCACCACCCTACACCATTATACCACCTAAGTTACCTCTGCGCTTGTGGATGAATCCTGCCTTATCTGACGGCTTGTATGGGTTTAGAAAATTAAAAAACCCCGCCGAAGCGGGGTTGATGTATTTCTTGGTTCCAACAAACTGGACAATGCAATGGCACAAAGCCATTCTTGCCCGTGTTAGAGGCCAATATATTATCGTATCGTTATCGTTTGACCACCCGCTGGCTGAAACTTCCGTTTTCTTTTAGCAACTCTACCGTATAAACGCCCTGCGGATAGACCGACATATCGATCTTCGTTAATGCCGATGTTGTGGACTTCTCGAACAGGGTTCTCCCGAACATATCGCGAAAGATCAACACACAGCCTTCGGGTGCCTCCACATGAAGCAAGTTCTCAGTTGGATTCGGATAGACTGCACATGCGGGCATCGTACCAAACAGAAGCCCGTCGGACATCGGTCCGGCAGAGGTGTCGATCGGCTCAATGAGCGTGTAGGTCCAGTCATTGGCATCCATCTGTTCCGCTGTGATCAGATGTGTGATCCGACCGTCCTCGATCAGGAAATGCGGCCGGGCACGGGCTGAGGTGGTGGATGTGCCGTTGGTGAATTGCACGTTGGCATCCGCTGCCTCACCAGTGTAGGTCCAATTCTCTCCATCGGTAGAATAGGCATGGCCCAAGCCATCGTAAAAAGAAGCTCCTCCCTGTGCTACCATATCGTGGATCAGGGCGTGGTACACATCCCGGTCGTCGTCGTAATAGACGTACATATCCTCCAATCCTTCTGGTGTCAGTCCGTCGTATGGTGGAGGAAATAAAGAAGTTTCCTGTTCCTGCCATTCGTAGCTGCTGGGATCCAAATAATTCGTTGCCCGGACCCAATGGACCTGCGAGCCCTGCGGATAGGTGCGCCACAGACCTACTAAGCTGCTGTCGTCGTGCACAACGGCTGAGAAATTGGCATCGATCCCATCGATCAAGGTATCGGGCCTGAGGAT
>RFXV01000249.1 GCA_009921445.1 Flavobacteriia bacterium | reverse complement strand
CGAAGAGACTGATAGGGAATGGCCATTTCCACGATCCATCCCTGCTCATCTATCCGCACCTTGCTGTACCAAACGGTATTCCAGCCCTGATCCTCTCCGTCCACCGTATTCCGGCTGTCCGACTGCACGCCTGCAGAGGTCACACGAAAGTTGAAGTCCGAGATACCGTCGTTATATGGGTTGATGAAGATGCCGAACCAGTCGTGGTTGCGATTGTAGACGTCCCTTGGCGTGTACTCTGTAAGAATGGAGTCCGGATGCGCATCGAACATTCGCGCACCGATGTACAGGAATTCATCATCAAAGAGCATTCGGACCTCGCTTTTCTGCGAGGGCCGTTCTGAAGGGCCATTGCCGGGATTGAGCATCAAAAAGTTCCGGGCCACAGGCGCGGTCAGCCAGACTTCTTCGTCCAGAAGACCATCGATGACCGGCGGCTCTGCCGCACGACGCATGTCCAGCTCCTTGCGTTCAAATTGCTGAGACACAGCAACAACAGGCCAGACAAAAACGAAGAGCAAAAAGAGGAATCTCAAAGCGGGGGATTCAGATTTCTGTCAGAAAAACGCTTCGCTGAGCAGGATGTTTGCAAAAGTATGCCGCGATCGCTGTTCGAACCTGTGTAGTGTGCAGTGTTATGACTTGAATTCCTCCCAGTAGGAAGCCAATGTCTGCTTCATGTCCTTGCGCAGCATGAGTATGCCGATCAGATTGGGAAGGGTCATCAGCGCAATGGCAATACCGGAGAAGGTCCAGATCAGCGTGGTGTCCACTACCGCCGCAAGGAAAAAGCCCAGAACGTAGAGCACCCGATAGACCGCGACGTATTTCGACCCCAGAAGAAAGGTCACTGCCCGATCGCCATAGTACGACCAGCTGATGGCTGTCGAAAAGGCAAAGAGCAAGAGGCCAATGGAGACGATGTACTGACCCCAGTCGCCGAGGAATCCGCGTTTGAAAGCCCGGGCCGTCAGTGGCGCACTGTGCATCAAACTCAACCCTCGGACCGAAGTACCTCCCGGCAGATCGGTCATGCGTCCTTCACGCACGGTGATCTGGGCAGTCATTGGCTGTTCCTGAAGAGTGAATTCCACCTGCTCGGCAATGCTTCGGGCGTGCAGCAGCGTCACGTTTTCCTGAGCCGTTCCTCCCGCTACAGTGAGTGAACCGTTGAACAAGGGCAGTTCGCCCCCCTCGTTGTAGAAGGAATAGAGCTGGCTGCGCTGCTGCTCATCTCCTTCCGTCCACGCTCCGGAGAGCACATAGACGTCGGCCAATTGGAATTCAT
>RFXV01000248.1 GCA_009921445.1 Flavobacteriia bacterium | reverse complement strand
ATACATCCGCCTTGCCCTCGGCCACCATACAAAGCTTCAAGCTGCTGCCCCGGCTCAAGATCTCCAATTCTCCATGTTCCTCCTTGAGTCCGTTCATGAATGTCTCTGTCTCTGGACTCATGTGCGATCGGCTGCCCACAGCGGTGTACGCACGGTCGGTCTTTTGTGGAATGCTGGTTCCCGTCTGCTTCATTTCCGTCCAGCTGATGGATTCCTCAGGTCCCACCTGCTTCCTGAAGGCTCCTTCGCCCACAACGCCGGCATAAAGAGTGCCCGTCACAGGTACATAAATGACCCCGGCCACCGGATCCTGTCCGTTCACCAGCGCGATGTTCACTGTGAATTCTCCGTTCCTCTTGATGAATTCCTTGGTTCCGTCCAGGGGATCCACCACCCAAAGCCAGGTCCAATGACTGCGCTTCTCATAGGCCAACTTTTTCCCTTCTTCGCTGAGAATGGGCACTTCCGTTTTCTCGAGTTCTTTCACGATCTCCAGATGCGCCTGCTTGTCCGCTTTTGTGAGCGGCGAATCATCGGCCTTCATCTCCACACCAAAGTCGGCGGTCTCGTAAACTTCAAGTATGGCTTTGCCGCCATCGAGTGCTGCCCTTAGGGCATGATCCATCGATTTTTCCATCGTTTTTGTTGACTGAAAATGAGTTTGCGAAGCTACTTCACAGAGTCAACAATTGCGGAGGGAAAGGTTCACCGCAGGCGGAAATTCACAGGCACGATGAATTGTGTTCTTGCAGGCAGTCCATTGTGCTTACCCGGTGTGAAATCAGGAAGTTGACGAACGGCTTCAGCGGCGGCCTTCTCGAGTTGCGGATCGACCCTGCCGCTCACGGCCGTTACATCCACTACATGTCCTTTTTCATCCACGGTGAATTGAACATAGGCGCGACCCGAGACGCCCATACTCCGTAGGTATTGCGGATAGTCGGTGTTCGTGGCGATGAAGCGTGCCAATTCTGTCTGCAGACACTCGTAGCGGGCATCTTCATCGGCTATGGATTCGCAGCCAGGATAGATGGGTTTCTGACCGATCAGGGCGAGTGGCAGGGACTCAATGATCTCTTCATGCCGCTCCATGCCAATGGTGTCCAGATGGTTGAGTCCAATGACGCTGTCTATTGAGGGGCCCGGATCGGGTCGTGGATCGGGTTCGGGTTCAGGCTCTGGCGACACCACAGGATCCAGACGTTCATTCTTCTTTTTCTTTGGACGCTCTTTTTCCTTTCGGTAGGTGGGGATGACCTCGTGTTCAGCAGTGAAGGTGACAGCCAGCGGTTCTTCTTTGGGCAAAGGATCGAGGTAAG
>RFXV01000247.1 GCA_009921445.1 Flavobacteriia bacterium | reverse complement strand
GGATGGAGGGCCTACGGGACTCCATGGAGGTTTGCCACCTCTTTACGCCAGAGGACTTCAAGACGGAGCTCAACGCGACGGACGGCAATGCCTTTGCTTTGGAGCCAAAATTGACACAGACCGCTTGGTTCCGTCCCCACAATCGTTCGGAAGATGTCGAACGGTTGTATATCGTTGGCGCAGGTACCCATCCGGGTGCGGGGGTACCAGGTGTGATGCTCTCCGCTGAAGCTACGCTCTCATGTATGGTGGAGGATCTTGGCGTTGGTGCAACGACTGATCACCCGGAGCTACAAGAAAAGGCTACGGTATGATTCATCTCCAACGTTTCCAAAGGCAGGGCAAACCATTCGGAGTCAGGAACTCGTGAATATGAACGTGCAACCGCTGGTGGAGCTGGTGGATTCCAAGGGTCAGCCCATTGGATCCGCTCCAAAGATGGATGTCCACCTGGACGGCCGCCTCCACCGGGCTATATCTGTATTCGTCTTCGATGATAGCGGTAACGAGTTGCTCCAGAAAAGGGCCTCCCACAAGTATCATGCGCCCGGCTTGTGGTCAAATGCCGTCTGTTCCCATCCGCGCCCGGGTGAAAGTCCCTGGGCCGCGGCCCAGGAGGCCCTTGCGACCCTGACGGGCTCTCATGGACAATGCAGCCTGCGCGAGGCCGATGTCATCGTGGCGCTGGACTGGGTCGATCCCGCCGGGACCATCCAGCAGGCGTTCCCGCCGGGGTCGGGCAAGGGTGCCAAGGTCATCAACGTGTCCAACGATTACCGCATCCACAACGGCTGGAGCATGGATTACGAAATGCTGCCCGCGGTGGACGTGTGGCTGGCCGAACCCAAGACCAGGCAGATCCACACCTTGCTGCTGCGACCGCTGGATGAAGCCTTGGTGACCCAGCTCGACGAGCATTTCGCCTCCGAAGCCCGCGTTCCCGGCGAGGAGCGCGTCCAGGATCCCGAGGCTGCCGACCGAGCAGGGGTCAAGAGATTTAGCTTCATTTAAATCCTCTGCAAAGTTATGTGATGTACGATCAGATCAAACAATTGCTCTTACCACAAATGCAAGTACTGTTGCAGTTGGCGATATCTATAAACTTACAAGTGATGGAACAAGCTCAGGAACTCATGTAGCTTCTGGCACAGTAAAAGAAGTTACAACAACTACTCTTGGAGGTTCAACTGTTTCAAAAATTACTTTTGAAAAAATGTCACATCAGTTTGGAAGAGAGTATCAAAACTATATTAATTATGCAGTAGGAGAACATATACTTACTACAGATGGGAATGTATATAAAGTAACTTCTGCAGGGTA
>RFXV01000246.1 GCA_009921445.1 Flavobacteriia bacterium | reverse complement strand
GGGGATGAAAAGGTGCTCGTCCAGGAATTCGTCCAGAGGCTGACCAGAGACGACTTCGATCAGCGCACCCAGGACATCGATGCCCAAGCCATAGACATACCGCTCTCCGGGTTGGGCATCCATGGGTAGCGATGCAATCGTACGTACAATCTCCTGGATACCTTCTTCGCGGTCTGCCAGATACCAATACATGAGATCCGCAGCTTCCCACTCGGCGCGAGCTACCTGTGAACCCCAACCTACCCCCGCCCGGTGGGTCATCAGATCCCGAATGGTGATGGCGCGATCGGCGGGGACCACATCATAGCCGTCCTCATTGGCCACGGCGACTGTGGTGTGCTGCCATTCCGGCAGATACGTGCCAACCGGCTCGCGGATGGAGAGCTTTCCCTGCTCCTGAAGGATCAGTACGGCCAGTGTTACGATCGCCTTTGTCTGGGAGGCGATACGGAACAGGTCATCGACCTCCATTGGATCGCCGATCTCGACATCCCTCATTCCCATGGCCTTGTGATAGACGATCTTCCCGTTCTTGAGAACCAGGGTTACCGAGCCAGCCAAGAACTGCTCATCCACGTACCGCTGCATCACGTCATCGAGTCGGGACAGTCGTTCTGAGGACATCCCAACTGACTCAGGCGAGGCGGCTTGGAATTGCCGTGCATGTGCCGGCACGCTCAGGAACAGGAGGTGAACGAGCAGCAGTGAGGCAGCGGGTCGAAGGAAGAGGCGCATGATGAAAGGGTCTGAACCTGAGTGATAGGCCGAAGGGGCACGGTATTTTATGTTCGGGCTGTAGCTGGTAGGCTCGATAACCATGCAATGCTGTATATAAGGTGCCTTTTCAGGCTGTTGAAACCGGGGAATACAGAGAATGTGTGAAGGTTGCTGTTTTTTTCAGATAGCGGAAACCGGCGCATGCAGCTGTGGTAGGAGGGTGCCGGCTCGGAAATCGGGACGCTTGAAAAAGCACCAGATCCGGGTCCTGTTCTTTCCCTGAATGGATGATCAGTAGGCGGCTCCTTGAGCGCTTTTTGAAGAGATCAACAAGATGGTCTTCATGGAGTTGACTTGAGTACTTCGACCGCCGTATTATACTGGTCCGCGCCAAAATTCGGCTGGCTACCTAAAAACAGCCGAAACAGTGCGCATGGGAATGTTCTTTGCTTTTTGGAATTGAATATATAGCGAGTCCTTGTCAATTCGCGTCGGCAATTCGTTGCCGACAAGAGGATTGAGTAATTGAGCGAAACCTATTGAATTCTCTACTACGGAGAGTTTGATCCTGGCTCAGGACGAACGCTGGCGGCGGGCTTAACA
>RFXV01000245.1 GCA_009921445.1 Flavobacteriia bacterium | reverse complement strand
AAAGGTATTCGCATCACGGGTGCGGATGCCCAAGGCCTGTTCTATGGTCTGCAGTCTTTCAAGCAGATGCTGCCTTCGGTCATCTTCCACCAGGATGCAGTATCACATCGTGATGCCTTCTCTGATCTGCGTATCGGTTTCGTCGAGATCGAAGATGTGCCTCGATTTACCTGGAGGGGGTTCATGCTGGATAGCTCTCGGCACATACAGACAGTGGAAAAGATCAAGCAATACATCGACCTCATGGCACTCTACAAAATGAATGTCTTTCATTGGCACCTAACCGATGACGAGGCATGGCGCGCCGAGATCAAGAAGTATCCCAAACTCACCAGCATCGGTGGCTACCCCGGCGACCGTTCAAAAGACGAAGAACTCAATGGCTACTACACGCAGGAGCAGATGCGGGAAATCGTGGCATATGCACACGAACGCTACATCAAGGTCGTTCCGGAGTTTGATATTCCCGGGCACGTGAACGCGCTTTTGATGGCCTACCCGGAGCACGGCTGCAATAAAGGCGGCCCGCTCAAAATGGGCGAACCCGGAATGCGCTCGTTCTCCAGTGCCGCGGGCAGAAGGGCGATCTGTGCGGGCAAGCACGAGACCACCATTCCCTTCATCATGGAGGTGTTCGAGGAATTGCAAACGATCTTCACTGATGGGCTGTTTCATGTCGGGGGCGACGAACGCCCGCGTGGCAACTGGGAGAAATGCACCCATTGTGTCGCACTAAGGAACAAACAAAAACTCAAAGATGAGCACCACCTGCAGAACTGGTTTTTGAATGAGGTCAGCGAACGACTTCGTAAGCGCGGTATCCGTACTGTTGGATGGGCGGAGCATATTCAAGGGGGCGTTCCTGAAGGACAAATCGTTCAGGCTTGGAACAAACCGTCAGAAGCGTTACAAGGGGTTCGTGCAGGCAGAGAGGTCATCAATTCCTATAATCGGAAGATCTACCTCGATTATCCCGCCAACAAGGCCGACGCAGAGGAATTGAATAAGCATAACAGAAGGTACCGAAGTCGCCTGGTGTCCGCAAAGTCGATCTATGCCTTCGAACCTGTTCCCGCCGGTCTAACTTTGGAAGAACAGGCCCGCGTTATTGGTGTGGAAGCTCCCGTATGGACGGAGGATATTCGAATGGATCGCCTAGATATGAAGATTTTTCCTCGCCTAATCTCGGTTGCCGAAGTTGCCTGGACAGATGAGAAAAGGAAAAACTGGAAATCTTTTCAGCACAGATTTGCCAAGCATGCCCAAATCCTCGAGGTGCTAAATATCGGGTATGACCGAAGTGACTTTATCATTGAAGCCGATTAGTTGATGATTTGGCGTGGTTCCCA
>RFXV01000244.1 GCA_009921445.1 Flavobacteriia bacterium | reverse complement strand
GCCTGCAGTCGCTGTCCAGCTTGCGGATTGGTGACCGCAAAGGGCAGGCTGCTCCCGAGTACCGACAGATTCAACTGTTCGAAGCTCACACCGCCGTTGGGCATGTGGTTGTCCCTGAGCGTCAGTCTGAACCGTACACTTCGGCTGTAATCCGGTAAGGATTCACCCAGACGGCTCTTTCCCTGGACAAGGTCCTTGAAATTGGGGATGAAGCGCGTACCATCCACAGTGGGATTCTGGCTTCGAATGATCGGAGCAGTTCCACTTGGCGAGCTCGGATGTCCGGCTGGCCCCAAATTGTACTGTTCCCAACAATAGGTCAAAGAGGGTCCATCAGGGTCTGTCGCCGTGAGCGGGTATAATCTGATCGGAGTTGCTGGCGGCAGGTAGATATCGTGATCGGGTGTAATGGAAACAGGATCCTGATTGTAGCTGATCGCCCCGTCGTCTCCGCAGCCGGCTCCGGGTCCGTTGAGCAGGAAATGATGTATCTCGGTCAGGTTGTGAATGTGGAAGTAGGCATCGCCGATGTCCTGAATGTTTGGACTGCAATAGCCTGCAGATGACATCAGGCTGCTTCCGCTTCCGGGTTCAAATGCAGATGATCCAACGCGTCCGCATTGGGCATTGGCGGTGTGATTGCACCCCAACATATGTCCCAGCAGATGGCCCAGGTGGATCAGGTCTGAAGGATGCCCCAGTTTTTGTTCAATCCCCATGCTCGCCTGACTCTTTCTTAGATCACAGGCTACGGCAGCAGCAAAATGAGAATTCAGGTTCGAGAAGCATACACTCAGGTCGTAAGGAATGGCTGAAATGTTCTGGAAATGAGTCAGGTTTTCCTGAGCGAGTTGAGTCGCGGTGGCCGTAGATGCGTTGGAATATGGATCGTTAGCAGGGTCCTTGAAAAAGAAGGGGAGGCAATTGTCCGCGATCAAAAAGCGCACATTGGCATCGCGTTCGTAGATGCTGTTCACCCGATGGATCTGGGTGACCAATGCGCTGAGTATGTGTGCATCGGAGAACTGATGCAGGGCAGCAAATTCCGCTGTTGTGGTGGGAAGCAGATCCAGAGATTTCAGATAGCCCAGTCCCAATCCACGGCTGATCTGGGTCTTGCCCGCGCCAAGAGGTCCGGAGGAAGAGGGAAAGGTCACGGCGTTGGTCAGTTCACAGGAGCGTTGGTCCGTCAGCGCAGAGCTTCGATGGTAGGAGACATAAAGGTTCCTTTGGGTAACTGTGGCGGGATCCAGATATGTTTCTCCCTCAGGACCGATGATCAGTCCATGCAGACCATAAGGGCCGATGTCCAGCTTCAGTCTCAATGAAAGGTCGTTGGGGCAATAGCC
>RFXV01000243.1 GCA_009921445.1 Flavobacteriia bacterium | reverse complement strand
AGCGCGCAAAGCGCGGCCTACTCCACGGTTTCACCAGTCCTGAATTCGCAGTTCTCCCGTGTGCACCGTCCGTACATGTTCAGGGAGTGGCGTTGGATCTCCATACCGAAGATTTCGGACACCATATCCCGGATGCTCTGGATCCGCGGATCGCAGAACTCGAACAGGTGCATGCAGTCCTCGCAGATCAGATGATCGTGTTGCCAGAAGCTGTAACTGCGCTCGTATTTGGCTTGCTTGCTTCCAAACTGATGACGCACAACCAGATTACAATCCACCAGGAGCTCCAGTGTATTGTAGACAGTTGCCCGGGACACAGGAATGTTTTCCTGTTTCAGGCGAACGAAAAGTTCGTCCGCATCAAAGTGGTCCGCCGTGTCATAGACCTCTTCAAAAATGGCCAAGCGCTCCTGCGTCTGCCGCAGATTGCGCTCCTTCAGATAATCGAGGTAGCGCCCGCGAACGACTTCGAGTTGTTCGTTTGGAAGAGGGGAAGAGGTCATATCGCAACACCTGTTCTTCGATTTACCGCCGCCCGAAGAGGCTGTTCCAAGGAGATCATGACGACAAGTTCGCCAGCACATCCTGACGAATGTGTTCTTGCAGTGAGTCGATATCCCGACTACCGTCCAGAACAAGGAACCGCGCAGGCTCGGCCGCAGCCAGGTGGTCATAGGTATCGATGACCCGTTGGAAAAATCCAGGACCCGCCCGCTCCATGCGATCTCCTGCGCCCTGACCAAGTCGGTGCGCCAGGCGTTGCGTGGCTGTTGCCAGGTCAACCCGGATCAAATACGTGCGATCCGGCACAACGCCCCCTGTGACAGCGCGTTGGAACTGCTGCAGCCATTCAGGTGCGGCCAGCTGCCGGCCTCCACCCTGATACGCTACGGTCGAGTCAAAGAAGCGATCGCAGATGACGATGTGCCCGTCACGATGCGCTGCTTGTATGCGGGAACGAACCAGTTCGGATCGTGCGGCAGAAAAGAGAAGCATTTCCGTAAACGGATCCATGGAGAAGGAGGGATCCAGAAGCAGGTCGCGAATTCGCTCCGAAAGATCCGTGCCTCCGGGTTCGCGTACGTACATCACAGACTTGCCGAGGCCCTCGAGCCATGGGACCAGGTGCTGGGCCTGGGTGCTTTTCCCAGAGCCATCGATTCCTTCAAAGCTGATGATCATACCCTGCCACGGACTACCGGTACGGTTCCTCTATAGGTGCGATGAATGAGCGCGCCCAACACGATCTAGGGCCCACAATATAAGCGCGCCGGGAGAAGCTGGATTCTTGATTTTCGCGGAACGCTCACATATCATATCAGCGCTTCGCGAACCTTTGATAACGGTCT
>RFXV01000242.1 GCA_009921445.1 Flavobacteriia bacterium | reverse complement strand
CTGCCCGGATACCCTCGTGCTTCGCCTGTCGACGCCCGGCAGTTCATTCCAAGTGTTTCATCCACCGATGCAGGTTTGCTAGTGGGTAGCCTGATCCGTAGCCCTGACCGACAGAAGTGGTCGCCCACCCCCCGATCTGATCGATGATGTCAGACGGACATTCACATGCGCGGAGCCTGTCTCGAAGACTGTGCCGAAAGGAGTGGATGACACATCCATCCGGCACAAATGGCTTGATCCACTTGTTCAGAGTATTGCTAGCGTAGTCTGCCTTACACTTCATGGTGGAGCAGTATCTCGGAAACAAGAACGGCCCGTCATTTTCCGCGGCTGCACGTTGTACCGCCCACAAAGCGGATCCGACCAGCGGTATGTCTCGTCGGCTTCCAGTTGTCTTCAATGGTCTAGATGCGTGTTCCTCAAGACGCACGAAGGGTATGTCGGCCTCGAGGTGAAGATCACTGACACGAAGACCAGCTGCTTCGGCAAGCCGCATACCGGTGTCACTAATGAGTGCGATCAGCCAACGGATGTCATCATCCAGCTTCATGCATTCATTCTGAACCAGACGGATGCTGTCGATAGGAACTGGCAAACGCTTAACAGGCTCTGCACCCGTGCCATAGTGCATGTTGCCAAAAGGGTTCGGCTTGTTGATCCCATGCTCTCTTGCAGACAGATTCCAGATCGACCGTACGACTGCGAAGTTGCGCTTGATCGTTGTTGG
Source organism: Flavobacteriia bacterium (assembly GCA_009921445.1). Taxonomy (GTDB): domain Bacteria; phylum Bacteroidota; class Bacteroidia; order Flavobacteriales; family Schleiferiaceae; genus RFXV01. The sequence goes on along the minus strand of RFXV01000242.1, from coordinate 623 downwards.
TGCAGCCCCTCTAGCTTTCAAAGCATCTCGAAATGCCTTTGCATCATGGATGGTGTAGGCAGAGAGAGCCTTGTCACCTGACAAACTGATCACATGGTCTGTGACACGTTCTGCAAGCTGCCGGAACTTCTTATCGTCAGTCCGTCCCTTCATCCTGCAATAGTCAGCACAGGCAGCTGAAAGCAGAACCTCCTGTTCTCTCTGCAAAAGCAGAAGATCAGAAGCTGGCGTTTCTTCTGAAATGCCGAAGCGCAGATCGAGCCACTCTCGCTCGAGGCCATCAACAAGGCTGCTTGCTAGTCGGTTTGCTTGCTTGGGGTCTTTGGTCCGCAGCGACTTACGGATGAACGGTCTTCCGTATCGATGTTGGAGGTCTGCTGGAACACGTTTTTGAAGATAGAACACACCACGTTTGGTGTAGAGGTACGGAACCCTTCTGTTCGCCATTGTACTACCATTTGTACTACCGCCGATTGCGTCGGCAGGCGAAACACGAGGGTATCCGGGCGGTTCAGATGAAGGAGTGGCGCGCTCGGGAAGATTCGAACTCCCGACCCCCAGATTCGTAGTCTGGTGCTCTATCCAGCTGAGCTACGAGCGCATTCCATGACAGCGGGCAATGC
>RFXV01000241.1 GCA_009921445.1 Flavobacteriia bacterium | reverse complement strand
ATGGGTGAATCCTGCTCCATTGAGTACGATGCCGTCCACATTTGCCTTCTGCAGGGCATCGATCAGATCGCCCTCCTGATTGCTCTGGAAGAAGGAGAAAGCGACCTGCGGAAATCTCTCCTGCAGACCCGTTTCGATACCAGCCAAGGTGGTATGACCGTAGACCTCGGGCTCACGCCTGCCAAGCATGTTCAGGTTGGGACCGTTCAAGACCAGGATGCGCACAGAAAGGACCGGTTGGTGAGATGGGAGTAGACGTGTACTGTACGATGAAAATAGAGGTATGTGCTCCAGAATGAAAAGGGCGTCCGCAGGTTCGTCTCTAGTGTGAAGGCATCCGCCACAGAAATCCGTACGGATTGTATTTTGGTCTGCTCAGATACATAGAGGTGATGATGTGCCTGATCGCTTGTCGTTGCCACCCCACCATCGTACCACATGGCATGTGGAAAGCCGTATCCGTCACGCGGAGCGGTAAGAGAAATGGCTGGATGTCGTCAGCCCCTCCCTACTCATGGCCGAAATCTACTTTTCGCTGAAAGACGCTGCCGAGCAACTGGGTGTGCATCCGGTCACACTCAGGCGATGGGCTGAGAGCGGAAAGATTCAGGTTGTCCGCACACCGGGAGGGCACCGGAGATTTCCATCTTCTGAAATAGAACGTATCCGGCAGGGTGCCTCTGAAGTGGCAGCGGAATCGCTGGGGGAGGAGTTGCAGGAAAAGGCACTCTCGTACACCAGGGAGGATATCTCCCAGCATGAGGCCTCCTGGATTTCAAATGCATCTGAAGAAGAGAGGCAGGAGAAGCGATTACTGGGCCGCCGCCTGATGGGTCTGATGATCCAGTATGTGGGTGCCAACGACGGAGAGGGTGATGACGTGCTTGACGAGGCCAGGACGATTGCCCGGCTCTATGCCAAGGGCGTTGTCATGAGCGGCCTTCCTTTGCAAGAAGCTCTCAAAGCAGTCAACTTTTTCAGGGATCACATTCTCGAGTCAGCCGTGGTACTCCCTGAAGCTGCCAGACGACATCCGGAAGCCAATCAGCGCATGTTCAGGCGGCTGAACACCTTCCTCAACGAGGTTCAGCTTCAGATAGCGGACTGTTACGATGTAACCGATCGCGCTACGCAGCACGAAACAGAAGACTGAGCGCAACCGGGCCAGGGAGCCTGTGTCATGAGCAAGAAAGGAAAAGTACTGGTCGCCATGAGTGGCGGCGTGGATTCATCTGTTGCCGCCGTGCTTCTGAAGGAGCAGGGATATGACGTGGTGGGTATTACCATGAAAACATGGGATTACCAGGGCAGTGGTGGCCGCACGGGTAAGGAAGTGGGTTGCTGCACGCT
>RFXV01000025.1 GCA_009921445.1 Flavobacteriia bacterium | reverse complement strand
TTGCGAATGCCCACCTTGGCATCTTCAGCCTCGGAGCGCGCTCTCTTCACAAGTTCCTTTCTCCGTTCCTCGGTCAGCGGTGGAATGTTGATGATGATCATTTCCCCATTGTTCATGGGGTTGAGTCCCAGATTGGCCGCGATGATCGCTTTCTCGATCTCGGGCATCATGGCCTTTTCCCAGGGCTGTACACTCAGGGTACGTGCGTCTGGTGTGTTGATGTTGGATACCTGATTCAAGGGCGTGAGATTCCCATAGTAGTCCAGCTTCACTCCCTCGAGCATGCTCGGGTTGGCGCGGCCTGCACGTATCTTGATCAATTCTTTCTCCAGGTGCTCCATGGCCTTGTCCATTTGCTCCTGGGCTGTTTCAAAGATCAGTTCGACTTCTTCTTGCATGGCTTTATCCGTTGTTGACCAGTGTACCTACCTTCTCACCAGTCACCACACGGTGCAGGTTCCCTGGCTTGTTCATGTCAAATACCAAAATGGGCAGGTCGTTCTCTCTGCTCAGGGTGAAGGCGGTCATGTCCATCACGTTGAGCCCCTTTTCGTAGACCTCCTGGAAACTGATCGTATCGTACTTGACCGCACTGGAATCTTTTTCCGGATCGGCCGTATAGATCCCGTCCACACGAGTGCCTTTGAGGATGACATCGGCACCGATCTCAATGGCCCGGAGAGTCGCAGCTGTATCCGTTGTGAAGTACGGATTTCCCGTTCCGGCACCGAAGATCACCACGCGTCCTTTTTCCAAATGGCGTACAGCCCGTCGGCGGATGAAGGGTTCGGCGATCTTGTCCATCTCGATGGCCGATTGCAATCGGGTCTTTAGGCCTTCATTTTCCAATGCGGACTGCAGGGCCAGACCGTTGATCATGGTTGCGAGCATGCCCATGTGGTCGCCCTGTACCCGGTCCATTCCTTTGCTTGCACCCTGAACGCCGCGGAAGATGTTCCCTCCCCCGATCACGATGGCCACCTGGGCTCCCTCGTCGATCACCTGCTGGATCTCGCGTGCATAATCCTTGAGACGTTCTCCGTCTATTCCGAACTGTTGGTCGCCCATCAGCGCCTCGCCACTGAGTTTGAGCAGGATCCGTTTGTATTTCACTACTACAAGATTTGGACGAAAATAGAAAAGACCGAGGGTCTTTTCAGCCTTTGAAGCGAATACTCAGGGTAAACCTCCTCGGAGCCTCCAATTCAGCGGGTCGGCTCATCACTTCATAATTCAGCACATTCTGAACGAGGAAACCCACCGACCACTGTGGATCGATCTGATAGTAGACACGCGCATCCAGCATCCAGTCGGGTCTTTCCAGTTGCTCCCTGGCTTCCCTGATGCCCACCCCAGGGATGAGCAACTCGACCAATGGGCCTTCAAAGATGCCGTCGACGTTCTGCATATAATCGTTGTACCTCAGGCTCGTACCGAAGGTCCATTTCTTTGAACTGATCTGCATGTCCATCCGCAGCAGATTTCTATAGCGATACTTGAGTATGTCGTCCGTGCTGTCTGAACTGCTGCTTCGGTAACTGATCGGAAGTCCTGTGGAATCTTGTGCATAGGGGATCTCGGCATCCAGTGCCCGTGGTACGGAAAAGTTGTAACCGAAGAGCAGCGAAAGGGTCCAATCGTCCCATTTTCGCTCCGCTCCGCTTTCCAATTCGATGCCATGGATCTGTGTGGCGCCGATATTGATCGATTTGAATCCGATGCCGAATGGATTGCTTGGCGTTGTCCCCCAGTTGGAAAAACTGAACTCCATCATATCGTCAAAACGCATCAGATAGAAAGCGGCATCCACGTAGGCCTCCCATTTGGCCATCCACCATCCTTTTTGCTGGCCTTTGATCAGTTGGCGCAGACCGATCTCTGCGCTGTAACCGGTCTCTGGTTTCAGGAGGGGGTTCGGGTAGAGGTAGATGGAACCAATATTGCTCTCGGTGAAGAGCTCGGCCATGCTCGGAAAGCGAAAGCCCTGACCGAAGGATAGGCGCATGAAGGTGGCCTCGGCCAGCTTCTGGTTCACACCCAGTCGCATGACCGGACGGGCATAATTCCCATCGTCCACCCACTGGCTTTCGTAGCGCATGCCCAAATTGACCTGCCCACCTTCCCATTTCCTGTCGAACTGCGCATAGGCCGCGGCATTGGCAGTGGTGTGAAAACCGCCAAAGAGTTCCGAACGAGATTCGGAATACAATCCGAAAAGACCTCCGCTGATGATCCAGGTATTGCCGAAATACTGATAGTTGTACTGCAGTTGGAATTGATCGGACGCATTGTCAAAAACAGTGGTCAGGTTTCGCGAATTGTTCTCTACGCGCAGGAACCGACCTTTCAACCCATGGCGGTGACGGTCTTTCCGCCAGTTCAGGTAGGGGTCGAGGTAGGCATCTATGCCCTTGGTGACAGTAACGGAGGAGTCAAGAGCGACATAAGCTTCGCTGCGCGAATTCCAGAGCAGGGATTCTCCGTTCTCACTCCAAAGGACTCCGCCGTTCAGGCCGAATTCGAGCTGCTCATTGGCGCAAAAGCGATATGACCAATTGATCCGGGCCTGTTCGTCGGATTCACTGAATTTGAACCCTTCGTCCTTTTGTCCATAGCCACTCAGTACCCATTCATGCCTCTTGCGTTTGAAGGCATGCAGCCATTGAATGCCTGAATTGGAGCGCCAACCGTCCCACCACTTGAGCTCGGGCCTCGGCGGATCTCCGTACACTGTGTGGAATACATTGACTTTGGTCAAAGGCACTGCTTTGGGCCGGATGGTTCTGAATTGCACAACACCATTCAGTGCCGAGGTTCCAAAGAGGGCAGAGGATGCGCCCTTCAAGACCTCCACCTGTTCGATGGCTTCGATGGGCATCAGGTCCCATTGGATCTGACCGGCATCAGGAGAGATCAGAGGCACGTCGTCCAAAAGGACTTGTACCCGCGTGCCGGCCCCGTAGGTCCATCCGCTTCCGTTCCTGATGTTCAGTTGGCCATCGGTGACGTGCACGCCGGAGACCATGGGCAAAATATCCCTGCCGTCCGTGGTGTTACGTCCCTCAATGATCCGGGGTTTCATGACAGATAAAGAGACGGAGAGTTCTTCTTGCTTTTGCTGATAGCGGGATGCGGTAACGACCACGGTTTCCAGCTGTTCGGCATCCAAAGCGCGTAATTCCGCAAGAAACCGAAAGCGTCCTTCTCCGAGTTCTTCGATCTCTACGACTTTGTGATGATAGCCCATCACATGGATCGCAACCCCGGCAGGCAGTGCTCCTTCAGATGTCCAGATCAGCTCGCCAAAACTGTCCGTCAAGAATGCTTCATCGCCTATTTGAACAACGGCTTCCAAGCCAGCGCCGCTTGCGGCATCCACCACCCGGCCCTCAAGGGTGACCTGCCCATTGAGGGAAATAGAAGAAAAGAACAGGCAGGCCAGCCAAAGAGTGGCCATCCAGGGGCTCTGCCTCTTTTTGGGCCGAGCAGTCAACATTCGTACAATAGGTTGGGTGCGCACCTTTTTATCTTCGGGACGAAACAGAAGACAAGATAATCATGCAGGATTCATTCACATTGATCACCGGGGCGAGTTCGGGTTTTGGCCAGGCCATAGCACGCACGCTGGCTGCAGAAGGACGTTCGCTGATCATCACGGCGCGAAGAAAGGAGCGCTTGCAGCGTTTGGCCGAGGAGCTTTCAGGTCAGACAGGGGTGGAGGTCATCCCCTTGTGCTTCGATGTCAGAAGTCGGGATGAGGTGGAAGATGCCGCCGAAGAACTGAAAGGCAGAGGAATTCAGCTGAACCATTTGATCAATAACGCAGGACTGGCATTGGGGATGTCGGATATCGCCAACGGAGATGTGGAAGATTGGGACCAAATGATCGACACCAATGTGAAAGGGCTTCTCTATGCGACAAAAAGTTTTCTTCGGCTCATGCCTGATGGTGGGCACATTGTCAATATTGGATCCATCGCGGGCAAGGAGGTCTACCCAGGAGGCAATGTCTACTGTGCGTCCAAACACGCTGTGGATGCACTGAACCGGGCCATGCGCATCGATCTTTTGGAACGCCGAATCCGTGTTTCGCAGGTCGCACCTGGTCTGGCGGATACGGAATTTTCCATAGTACGATTCAAGGGCGATACAGAAAAGGCCAAGAAGGTCTACGAAGGGCTTGTTCCGCTCTATGCACAGGATATTGCAGATGCTGTTTCCTTTATCCTGTCCCGTCCCGAACACGTCTGCATCAACGATATGGTCATCATGGCGACTGCCCAAGGCAGCGCGACAGCGGTCCGAAGGAAGCTGGATGGAGAATGAGGCGGTCTGCCGGCTTGCACTTACTCAGATAAAAGGGCTGGGGCCGGTCGGAATTGGCAAATTGCTGGCGCGCTTTGGTTCCGCTGAGGGGGTCTTTCATTCCGAGAAGACCGACTGGTCCGATGGAACGGCATTCCAATCGCTCTGCGGCCAACGAATATTGGGCCAAGAAGGAGAGAAAGCGCTGCAACGCGCAAAGGAACAGTTGGCACACAACGGCCAAGGCGGAGGTTCCTATGTGCTGCATGGAAATCAGACATATCCGGGTGGGCTCATCCGGTGCGGAGACGCACCCCAATTGCTCTTCTACAAGGGCAAGTTGCCTGCGGAGGGTGCGCGAATGGTCTCTGTGGTGGGCACGCGAAAGTCAAGTGATTACGGAAAGAAGGCCACCGAACAACTGATCCGTGCCTTGCGCCCCTACGACCCCGTCATCGTGAGCGGACTTGCCTACGGAATCGACATCCATGCACACCGGATCGCTCTTTCCCTGGGCATGCGGACCATGGCTGTGCTGGGCAGTGGCTTGGGAAATATCTATCCCGACGTCCATCTCAAGGAGGCAGATGCGATGCAGGAAAAAGGCGCTGTGGTATCGGAGTACTTTCACTACGAATCCCCCCAGCCGGCGCATTTTCCAAAGCGCAACCGCATCGTGGCCGGTCTTTCAGCGGCCACAGTGGTGGTGGAGGCAGGCATCAAAGGCGGTGCGTGGATCACAGCAAGTTTGGCCAACGATTATGGAAGGGAGGTCTATGCGATCCCAGGACCTTGGTCTGCTCCAACCTCCAGGGGCTGTCACCAAATGATAGCCTCTAATTTGGCGAGTGTGCTCGATCATCCGGAGCATCTGGCCCGAGACCTGAACTGGCTGGAGAAGAAGCCACTTTCAGCTGTGGTCATCCCTGAATTTGCCCAGCCAGTGGCTCAGGCCTTGTTCCGTCATATGGCGCCGATGCACATCAATGATCTGGCGCGTGTGTTGCGCATGCCCATTGCTCGTCTGCATGGGCTTTTGTTGGAGATGGAACTGAATGGCTGGGTCCGTTGGCTTCCCGGTAGGTTCGTCCGTATGGAGGTGCAATTCGCGGCCCAGGAGGACTTTGGCTGAACCATTTGGCTGGGGGCCGTCTTGAACCATCTGGGCGGGTCAATAACTCTGCGCATAAAAGTCTTGCCGTGCTCCATTCCTCTTTGAACAATACAGCTCGTGTGGAGTATTTTTGACCCCCAAACCATCACACCCATGACCCCAGAACAGCATCAAGCCATCGATTCGTTCATGCGGACGGCTGAAGAGCGGAACCCCCACGAGCCGGAATTTTTGCAGGCTGTGCACGAAGTAGCCGAGACGATCATCCCATTTATTGAGGCGCATCCGAAATACAAGGAGGCGAAGATCCTGGAACGAATGATCGAACCGGAACGCATCATCACTTTCCGTGTGCCTTGGGAGACCGATGCAGGAGAAGTCATGGTGAATCGGGGCTACCGAGTGGAATTCAATTCGGCCATTGGTCCCTACAAAGGCGGCTTGCGTTTTCATCCATCAGTGAACCTGTCCATCCTCAAGTTCCTGGGCTTTGAGCAGGTATTCAAAAATTCGCTCACCACACTGCCCATGGGCGGAGGAAAGGGCGGTTCAGATTTCAATCCCAAGGGCCGTTCCAACGCCGAAGTCATGCGGTTCTGCCAAAGCTTCATGACAGAGCTTCAGCGCCATATCGGTCCGGATACCGATGTACCCGCAGGAGATATTGGTGTGGGCGGACGCGAGATCGGCTATATGTTCGGTCAGTACAAGCGCCTGAGAAACGAATTCACCGGCGTTTTGACGGGTAAAGGCATCAATTGGGGAGGCTCGTTGATCCGACCCGAAGCGACGGGATATGGAGCGGTCTATTTTGCTCAGGAGATGTTGACCCACCACGGATCATCCTTGGCGGGCAAAACGGTTCTCGTATCTGGCTCAGGCAATGTGGCCCAGTTTGCGATCCAAAAGGCGACAGAACTCGGTGGGAAGGTGGTGACGGCTTCTGACAGTTCTGGATTCATCCACGATCCGGATGGCATTGACGCAGAGAAACTGGCCTTCCTTATGGAATTGAAGAACCAGAAGCGTGGACGCATCAAGGAATACGCCGATCGCTTTGGTTGCTCTTTCTCTGAAGGGCGCCCGTGGAGCATCGCCGGCGAGGTGGCCTTCCCCTGCGCTACGCAAAATGAACTCAATGGAGAAGAGGCTGCGGAGCTGATCGGAAATGGTCTGAAGGCAGTGGCTGAGGGGGCGAATATGCCTTCTACACCGGAGGCTGTTGAAGCATTTCATTCGAAGGGTATTCTTTTCGCACCCGGGAAGGCTTCCAATGCGGGTGGTGTGGCCACCAGCGGACTGGAGATGTCTCAAAACTCCTTGCGCCTTTCCTGGAGCAGCGAAGAGGTGGACCAGCGTCTGCACGGGATCATGAAGGACATCCACAGATCTTGCGTGGCGTACGGACAGACCGAAGGCGGAAATATCGATTACGTCAAAGGGGCGAACATTGCCGGGTTTGTGAAAGTGGCCGACGCGATGATCGACCAGGGTCTGGTCTGATCTGGGAAATGGGCCTTATTCAGGGCAGTGCTTCGTACAATCCGTAGAGATAGGGATTCCCTTCTCGGAGGGCCATTTGGAAACGACTTACCTCAAAGGCTTCCATCCCTTTGTTCCATACGTAGGCCTTGACCTGAAGATCTTTGTGGTTGCCCGGAAGATCCGACAACTTATAGCTGTGGTGCATGCTGCAGGCGATCGAATCGGTCGCATCCATGTCCTGCCAATCCGAAAATGGGCTGGAGGTCCAGTCCAAAAGTTCGTCATCCTGCCAGATCTCTATGACCAGCAGGGCTTCCTGTACGGGCTGATGCGCCCGCACATCAACGCTGAGGTCGATCAGATCATTGGTCCCGGCCTCTGGCCAAAGTGGAGCCTGAAAAGTGGGCCCCCATTCTGAAAGACGGAACGAGTAGGCAGGGCTTTCCCTTGTATTCCCTGACACCCAGCTTTCTTTTGAAGCTGATTTCCAGCCCTTGGCGGATCCCGCTGGGGCGGAGCTATGCTCCAAACGAGAGGAAGCTCTGATCGGTGAATGTCCCGAAGAGCGAGTGAATACACGGACCGAACCGCCAAAAAGATCCGAGCCACGTTCGACCATTGGAAAATCCTCGAGGATCATGGGGACAAGGCGCGCATCTCCTGCAGAGAGGCTGCCGAGAAATACCGCCTCCAGGGAATCCCGTTGCTCATGGAGCAGCAAACGAAGATCCTTCGGGCGATGTGCAGAATCGTTGTACCAGAACCGATGCACAGGCTCCTTAATCTTCATCTGTTCCAATAGCTTTTGGCTGATTCGCTCATGGGAGTTGAAGACAAAGAACGATCGGTCTTCGCGTTCGGATTGCTCGCTTGCCAAGGTCAAAATGTGCTGATAGATCGATGAGTAGAAAAGCGTGAAGTGCTTTCGTCCCTCCACCAATGAAACGGTATTCAATGAGAGAATGAGACCTATAAGAAGAGTGTTTTGCCTGGGTTTGAGTTCCCTCAGCCCGCCAAAGAGCGCATAGAGCATGAAGGGGAAACTGAAGAGCAGCACGGAGTACTGAAGGATCGGATCCCGCAGCACCGAGTAGACCCAGCCGATGATCAGTGGGGACAGGAACCACAGCCATGAGATCAGCCGAAAGGGAGCGGAATCGGTCGTGTCAACAGATCTTTTTCGCAGGAACCAGATCAGCACGAACGGAACGAGGCAGACGAGCGCATTGAAATGAAATACATACCGGAAGTATTGCAGCGGGAATGCCCAGGAAGGAGCACCGAGCCATCCGCCCACGCCACCCTTGCTGAGTTGATGAAGGAAGATCGGCAGATGAGGGACGTACAGCAGAAAGATGATGCCCCCGGCCAACAGGTACTGCCGGCGTTTGTCCTTGGGAATCCAAAAAAGCCCGGTCAGCCCGATCAATGCGGCCATCAAGGCTGAAAAGTGGTGGTTATAGAGGCAGAGCGTCGAACTCAGAATGAAAAAAAGCAGATCGCGCTTGGAGCGATCGGATCCAGCCTGAAGGATGCGCGTCCAAAAGGTGGCGGCCAACAGACAAAAGAAAAGCCCGCTGATGTAGGGCCGTGCGAGCTGGCTGTAGATGACCGGGTACTGCAGGGTGCTCATGTAGGCCGCCGAAACAAGCCCAACGGTCGAATGGAACCACCGGGTGCCGAGCCAGTAGGTGCAGTAGATGGCCCCCATTCCAAAAAAGGCAAAGGGCAGTTTCAAGACCCAACTCTCTGTAGACCCCAGCAGCTGTGTCCAGAAATGCAGAAAAACCTGAATGCCGGCAGGGTGCGTATCGACCAGAACGCCCTTTCGGATCAGTTCCTCCCAGCCTTGAAAACCGAGTCTGAAAAGGACGGAAAACTCATCGTGGCTCAGAGGGATCTGTGCAAAGTCCCAGAACCGCAATACGCCGCCCAGCAGCAGGATCAGCCCGATAAGGTATGGAGCGGCTTCCTTTTTCACCTGCACAAAGTAAACGCTATACACTGCATGAAGTAGATGCTACCCGAAAGGGATGGAATGGTCTGCAGCCCGACTGGATGCTTTGGCTAAGCTCGCAGCTGAATTCTATCTACTTCTATGAGACACATCATCATTGCCTTTGTATTTGTTCAGAGCCTCCAGGCACAGAATCTATTGAGAATGGAGGGGTACAGAGAACCTTTAGAGAAACTGGAGGTCTCTTCACTGCTGAGTTGGTCTGTTCTCTCTGGCAAGTGGGTCCCGGGCTGGGAGCTCTCTGCGGGCAGTTGCGGGAAGGGCCAGTGGAACGGTGTTCTCAGGATCGGCCACAGAGGCACGACTGAGTCGGTTCATTCCTCTTCCGAAACATTAAGGGCAGACATTCGAAATCTATCGGTGGGCTTTCACATTGAGCGCTCTTTTCTGGAGCATGGACCTTGGTTCCTTGTGGGCAGTTTGGGTGCGGGAATGCTTTGGTCGTTGCAAGACAATGTGGATCCTTCAGGAACCGTTCGTCGGAGCAAACACAGTGTCTACCTGACGGTCGATCCGAGATTGGGCCTATGCAGCCGCTTGAATGATTGGATGGGCCTGAAGCTTTGGATGAGCCATCCATTGGCCATTCCCTGGGGCACTCCACTGAACGATCCAGGACAAAGTGCTCAGATGCTGCTTGGCCTGGGCTTTCGCCTTTAGTTCAATCCAATTTCGTCTGCTCTCGGATCATTCGGGCGATCCGATCGTCGATGGACTCCGTACTCACCCGCTCCCGATTGAGTCGGTCCACCAGGATGGGAAAGCAGAGTGGGCTCGGGCGTTCAATGCTCTTCAGGACGATCTCTTGGGTGCTGATCCGATCCAGGGCCATGCGCAGGCGGCCTTCTTCCAGTTGGAAGTTGAGTGCTTCATCATAGGCCTGTTGAAGGAGTAGGTGTCCGGGGTCGAATTCTTTGAACACGTCGAAGAGCAGTGCACTGGAATTCTGAAGCTGACGGTCTCTGACCTGATTCCCTGGATATCCCTGAAACACCAGCCCCGAAATGGAAGCAATATCCCGGAAGCGTCTGCGGGCCATTTCTGTTTCGTTGAGGCTTAGGCGGATGTCCTCCAAAAGATGCTCGGTGTTGAACAATGAACGGTCAATGCGCTCATCGATGGGAGGCGGTTCCTCAGACAAGAGTTCGAAGCCGTAGTCATTCATGGCGATCGAAAAGCTGATGGGCATGAAAAGGGCGATCCGCCAAGCGATCAATGCCGCCATCCCTTCGTGTACAAAGCGGCCTTCGAAGGGATAGAAGAACAGATGATGCCCTTCTTTGTCGTGGAGGTATTCGACGAGGAACTGTTGCTCATTTGGGATGAGGCTTAGTTCTTCCTGCAGCTCAAGCATGGGGCGTAACAGCTGCAATTCAGCCTCCTTTGGGCCGGGTTCTGATGCTTCCTGCAGCTTTTTTCGGAGCATGGCTCCCATCTGGGCGGAGAGCGGCATTCGGCTGCCCATATAACTGGTAACCACTCCTTTCTTCTGACCACGTGCGGGTTGGACGGTTGCAGTCATCTCCCGGAAGTGGATGAGTTCGAGCTGTTGCCCGGCAAACCAGAAGACATCACCAGGCGAAAGACGCGCAACAAAATATTCCTCTACATGGCCCAGCGTTCCTCCTTGACGGAGTTTGACACGGATCATGGTATCCGATACGATGGCTCCGATGGAGAAGCGATGCCTTCTGGCGATCTTTCGGGAAGTGACCACGAATCGCCCATCATCGTCCACCTCCACCTTTTGGTAGTCATCATAGGCCGACAGACTGCCGCCGGTCACCAGAAAATCCAGGCAAAAGGCCCATTCATCGTCGCTAAGCGTTTGGAAACAGTAGGTGCTGCGCAATTCTGGAAGGAGTTCTTCGGGGAAGAATCCATCGGATACGGCCAGTGTGGTCAGGTACTGGAGAAGAACGTCAAAAGAGCGGATGTACGGGATGCGGTCTTCAATGAGCGATTCCTTGATCGCCGCCCTGAGGGCCGACGCTTCCACCAGTTCCAATGCATGGGTGGGAATGAAGTGGATCCTGCTGGTAGCGCCCGGTCGATGCCCGCTTCTTCCCGCACGCTGCAGGAAGCGGGCAACCCCTTTGGGGCTTCCGATCTGAAACACCTGATCGACCGGGCGAAAATCCACTCCAAGATCGAGGCTGCTCGTGCAAACCACCGCTTTCACCGAACCTGAATTCAGCGCATCTTCCACCCAACCCCTGAGTTCTTTTGAAATGGAACCGTGGTGCATGGCCATTCGTCCGCTGAGGTCGGGGTTGGCCTCCAGCAGGCTTTGGTACCAGATCTCGGCCTGGCTCCGCGTATTGGTGAAGATCAAAGACGTCTTGGAGGTTTCGATCATGGGCAGGAGGTCGGGCAGGAGGCGGATGCCCAGATGTCCTGCCCAGGGTATCTTGTCCAGACTTGGAGGAAGCACAGACTGAACCTCGATCTTTTTTTTGAGCCCGCTTTCGATCAGCACCCCTTTGCCTTCAGGTCCCAATAGCACTTCGAGTGCATTGTTCAGATTGCCAATGGTGGCAGAGATCCCCCAGATCAACAGCTCGGGCTGAAGCGCCTTGAATCGGGAAAGGGCAAGTTCGGTCATATTGCCCCGTTTGCTTCCCAGCAACTCGTGCCATTCATCCACCACCACGAACCGAAGTGTTTTGAAATGTCGGCGGTACTTCTTTTGGGCCATGAGCACATGCAGACTCTCGGGAGTTGTGATCAGAATGTGCGGCATCTTTCGGTTTTGGGCGGCTTTGTCTCGAGGGGTGGTGTCCCCTGTACGGATCGCAACCTCGAAGGGATGTCCAAGGCCGAAGAGCGCACGTTCTGCCGACTGCTGGATCTCTTTGGTAAGCGCACGGATCGGACTGATCCAGATCAACTGAAGGCCCTCTTTCGGTGTTCTGGCCATCTCATCCAGCATCGGAAGCAGAAGGGAATAGGTCTTTCCACTTCCCGTCGGTGCATTCACGATGCCGTGTTTTTTGTCCAAAACAGCTTGCCAGCTCTTTTCCTGGAAGCCAAAGGGTTTCCAGGAATTGGCTTGGAACCATTTGCGGATCAGCTCAAGTGGTTGCACACGCATGATGGAGTAACCCCCGCCAGCGATGCGGGTTCAGATGGAATTATTCCTGGTCGGTTGGATCCTGCAGCAGACGCTGTTCGCGCTGCAAGAGGTCTTCGAGCGTACTTGCTTTGAGCAATTCGACCGTTTCGTTCCGAAGCTGCAGAAAGAGGTCCCGGATGCCACAGCTCTCCTCGTCTTTGCATTCCTCGCAGCGTTCATAGTACTTGTAGGTCACGCAGGGCAGAAGAGCGATCGGTCCGTCGAAGAGCCGCATCACATGGGCCAGATTCACCTCTGAGCGCTCCTTCAGCAGATAGTAGCCGCCACTGGGTCCTTTTTTACTTCCCAGAATGCCCGCTTTTCTTAAGACGAGCAATATGCCTTCAAGGAATTTGGAGGGGATGTTTTCGCTATCGGCGATCCGGTGAATGGGCACAGGCTCGTTGCCTTCTCTTTGGGCGAGAAAGAGCAGGGCATTGATCCCGTATTTGGCTTTTTTACTCAGCATTAGCCGGAGGCCTTAAGTCTGTTCTGACGGTTGTTCTCGCGTTCGTCGATGATCTCCTGGGCCTTGGCGATGGCCCGCTTGAGTTTGAAATCGCTCCAAAGGTTCTTGTAATACTTATTGATGAAGTAGTCGAGTTTGCGGATCACAAAGACATTGTAGGCGCCTTTCAGTCTGTAAAGATTGGATTCGCTGAGGGCCCGAAGACTGAGGCTGAAACTGCCATCGATGTACTCGATGTAGTGCCAGATCCCACTGGGCATGAAGAGTGTCTCGCCATGGGTGAGAGTGTGCCGGTAGCCCTTTGCGAATCGGAGTGCTGGATATTTTTCAAGATCGATGTTCGATAGGTCTGCAGCGCTATGGGTGGTGAAGGGCAGCTTGTATAGATACTTTGTCTGGTCCTGATCGAACAAGGTGATGCGTTTTGTGCCTCCAAATTGGGTCAGGAACACATGGGAAAGATCGATATCATAATGCAGCCGCACATCGGAGCCCGCACAGCCAAAGAAGGTATATGGGAAGTCCTCCAGCCATCCATCGGTGATGTTGGGATAATCAAAATCGTCCAACAGTTCCGGTACGAGCTTGAACAGGTTGAAGAGAAAGATCCGCAAGTCGCTGTCAGCGCCCTTTTCCACGAGATCCAGGTAATCGGCGAAAGCCATTTCCTCTGAAGGGGGCATTTCGATCGCTGTCGGATCATTGTCCAGCCACTTTCCGTATAGTTTCACTTTTTCCTTTCCCGCCTTCTCCTTGAGATAGCTGTAGGTCCACTTCTCGGTAGCCTCCCAATTCTGCGCAAAGTTTCTGATGACCACTGGTTTCAGCGGCTTGAGGTAGCGATGAACGAAATCTTCCTTGGAGATCTCATCCACCACGTCAATGGGTGTCAGTTGGAGCGGATCCATGGAACTATCGAATAAGAGACGATCAACCCAAAAATATCGATTAGAATGAAAATTTAGTGTCTGCCAACAAGTTAAAAGATCAAATAAGGACTTCGGGCGGATCCACAAAACCGACCCTTATCTCAAAGTTTGATGCACACATTCTTGGGTTCGGCAAAGAAGCGCAGTGCCTCGAATCCACCTTCGCGTCCCATTCCGCTGTTCTTCATTCCGCCGAAGGGTGTGCGCAGATCTCGCA
The DNA here is from genome assembly GCA_009921445.1 of Flavobacteriia bacterium. Classification (GTDB taxonomy): domain Bacteria; phylum Bacteroidota; class Bacteroidia; order Flavobacteriales; family Schleiferiaceae; genus RFXV01. The sequence continues at coordinate 2,237 of RFXV01000025.1, read as the reverse complement.
ATAGCCAGCAATTCACCCAAATGATCCCGCTTTCTATGGCGGCGGCCATGCGGTGGGCCTTTTTCAGATCTGAGGTCCAGAGGGTTGCGGCCAGGCCATAGGATGTGGAATTGGCCAAACCGAGGACTTCCTCTTCCGTATCAAATGGCTGAAGGGTGACCACGGGTCCAAAGATCTCTTCCTGATTGGTTCGGCAATCGTGTGGAAGCCCCTCAATGACCGTTGGCCGGAGGTAATAACCGCCTTTCAGTTCTCCCGACATTTCGGGTTCTGTTCCTCCGGTGAGCAGCTTTCCGCCTTCCTCTTCGGCCAGCTCGATATAGCCCTTCACCTTTTCCAGGTGCGCCCTGGAAACCAGAGCTCCCATGCGGGTGTCGTCGCAGGAGGGATCGCCGACCTTCATCTTGGCCACCTTTTCCACAAAAGCATCCCGAAACTTATCGTAGATAGGTCGTTCGATGTAGATGCGGGAGCCGCAAAGGCAGATCTGCCCCTGATTGGCGAAACTCGATCGGACGGTGGTGCGCAGCATGTCTTCGAAATCACAGTCGGCGAAAATGATGTTCGGATTCTTTCCGCCCAGTTCGAGCGATACCTTTTTGAAGCGTGGCCCAGCGGTTTTCATGATCTGCGCACCCGTTTGGGTTCCGCCGGTGAAGGAAAGCACAGGAATGTCAGGATGCTCGACGATGGCCTGACCGACCGATGAGCCCGTTCCGTGAACAATATTCAACACCCCCGGAGGAACACCGGCGTCCATGCATATCTCAGAAAGCTTCCATGCGGTATAGGGGGTCACCTCAGAAGGCTTGGCCACTACCGTGCAGCCAGCGGCAAGGGCCGGGGCGATCTTCCAGCTGAACAGGTACAGCGGAAGATTCCAGGGAGAAATACAGCCTGCCACGCCCGCAGCTTGTTGCAGAGTGTAGTTGAATCCATTGGGACCCATTAGATGTGCTTCGCTCTTCTCGTGGAGAATGGCTGAGGCGTAGAAAGCAAAATTTTCACTGGCCCGAGGGATGTCCACAGAACGAGCGAGTTGGATCGGTTTGCCATTGTCTCGGCTCTCTGCATGGGCCAATTCTTCGAGTCGCTGCTCAATGCCCGTGGAAATGCGCATCAATACCTCCGACCGTTTCTGGGTACTCAATGCACTCCAATGGGGGAAGGCTCTTCGGGCGGCTTGAGCTGCACGATCGACATCGGTTTTTCCGCTGTCTGGAATGAGCGAATAGACCTTCCCTTTTGAAGGATCCATGTTCTCGATGAATTCGCCGCTGGCTGGATCCTGCCAGTTCCCATCGATATAGTTCTGAAGCTTTTCCAATCGTCCTTGGGCTTTGAAGCCCAATTTACATCAGGCCTTGGAGAACAGGTTAAAGAGTACCCCTCCGACGACGAGCAGCATGCCCAAAAGAGTGATGACCGAATAGTTCACACCGAAGACCAGCCAGTCAAATCCCAGTGCGAAAATGAGCCCGAAGTATTTGAAGCCCGAGATGCGGCTGAGCGCTGTACTCTGAAGAGCTTTGGTCATATTGATCTGTGCGAATTGAGTGAGCAATCCCATGAGCAGCAGCAGCAGCCATTCGATTCCTACAGGCGTTTCCCAGTAGAAAAAGGAAAACACGATCATGATGGGCAGGGCCATTAACGGAAAGTAGAAGACCACTACCACCGCATCATCCGTATCCCGGACCTTGCGGATCATATTGTAGGCCAGGCCGCTGAAAACCGCTGAGCAGACACCGGCAAGAAGGAGATAAGGGGAGAGGTTGGGCTCGAAGCCTTTGATGACAAGCACCCCCAACATCGATATTCCAAAGAACAGCCACTGCAGCGGGGCAACACGTTCTTTAAGGAGAAAGATGGCGAAGAAGGCCGTGAAGATGGGCGATAGGTACTGGATGGTGATGGCCGTCGCCAAAGGAAGTTCTTGAAGGGTGAAGAAGAACAAGGTCAATGCAATGGCGCCGAACAATCCGCGCAGGCAGAGCACTAGGCGGTTGTTTCCCAATGGATGCAGACCGCGTTGCCGGATCACGGCATAGCTCAAGACGATGGAAACGATGCACCGGAACAAGACCAGTTCAGTCGCTGGGAAACGCCCAAGAAACTTGACGACGAGGTTCATCAGGGCGAAGCCTGCGACAGAACGCATCATGAAGCGCACACCGCGTCGATCTTCAGTACTCAGCTGCATCGGCAAGCATTAAAAAAGGCTCCGATCGGAGCCT